>JBOHYO010000271.1:0-4224 GCA_050737935.1 Rhodanobacteraceae bacterium | reverse complement strand
GCCGTGCCCGCGTTCATCACCAGCGAATTGAAGACCGCGTTCCAGATGGGCTTTCTCTTGTTCGTGCCGTTTCTGATCATCGACCTCGTGGTGGCGAGCGTGCTGATGTCGATGGGCATGATGATGGTGTCGCCCATGATCATCTCGCTGCCGTTCAAGATCATGCTGTTCGTGCTGGTGGACGGCTGGACGCTGTTGCTCGGCACGCTCGCGGGGAGTTTTGTGACATGACGAACCCCCGCACTAGCCGCGATTTCGCAAATTCGAGACCACGCTCAAGCTTGAGGATCGGGACCCGGGACCCGGGACCGGAGACCCGCCTTCGTTGCAGCGTGCTCGCCAGATTGCCGGGTCCCGGGTCCCGGGTCCCCGGTCCCGAAACATCCATCGGAGTCGCAAAGCGCCATGCGCTCGTTGCGCTCACAGGAGCCCGCCCATGACTCCGGAATCGGTGATCCACTTCGGCCAGCACGCGCTCTACGTGGCGATGCTGGTCGGTGCGCCGCTGCTGCTGACCGCGCTGGTGGTGGGCTTGGTGATCGGCATGTTCCAGGCCGCCACCCAGATCAACGAAATGACGCTCTCGTTCATCCCCAAGTTGCTGGCGATGGCGCTGGTGCTGGTGATCGCCGGACCGTGGATGCTGCACATCCTGGTGTCCTTCACCCGCGACCTGATCACCAACCTGCCGGCCATGGTGCAGTGAACTTCGAAATGGCACAGCTGCAGACCCTGATCGCGGCGTTGCTGTGGCCGCTGGCGCGGGTCAGCGGGCTGATGCTGACGGCGCCGGTGCTCGGCGCGCAGACGATCCCGGTGCGCTTGCGGGTCGGGCTGGCGCTGATGCTGGCGCTGGTGCTGATGCCGCTGGCGCCGTTGCCGGCCAAGGTGGACCCCTTGAGCATCGCCGCGCTGGTCACGGTGATGCAGCAACTGGTGGTCGGCGCCGCGATCGGTTTCGCACTGAAACTCGCGTTCGAGGCGCTGTCGCTCGGCGGCGCGCTGGTGGCCTCGGCGATGGGACTTGGTTTCGCCGAAGTGATGGACCCGCAGCAAGGCCATAGCGCACCGGCGCTGGGGCAGTTCTACCTGCTGCTGGCGACGCTGATCTTCCTGTCGATCAATGGTCACTTGCAGTTGATCTCGCTGCTCGCCACCGGCATGCAGCACGGCTCATGGCAGTCGACGATGCCGGGCGGCGGTGCGCTGTGGAGCCTTTTGACATTCGCCTCGCACCTGTTCGCCGGCGCGGTGCTGGTGGCGCTGCCGGCATTGGCATCGCTGATGGTGGTGAACCTCGGCTTCGGCGCGATCAGCCGCGCCGCGCCGGCGATGAACCTGTTCTCGATCGGCTTTCCGATCTCGATCTGCCTCGGCTTCGTAGCCGTCTGGCTGGGCCTGCGTGCCCTGCCCGGCGCATTCGATTCGCTGCAGCGGGCCGCGTTCGACCTCATCCGCGCAATTTCGGGAGTCTGAGAAATGGCCGAGCAGGACAACGACCAGGAACGCACCGAACAGGCTACCGAGAAGCGCCTGCGCGAGGCGCGCGAGAAAGGCGACGTCCCGCGCTCGCGCGATCTTTCCGCGGCGCTGATCGCGTTGGCCAGCGTCGGCACGCTGCTGGCATTGCGCCCGTGGATGGGCACCCATCTTCGCAAGCTGATGCGCATCGGCTTGGCCTACGGCCGCGATCAAGCCATGGGCGGCGCGGCGATCGGCGCGGCCACCGCCGCGGCGGGCACCGAGGCACTGAAACTGCTGGCGCCGCTGTTCGGTGTGGCACTAGTGGCGGCGCTGCTGTCACCGGCGCTGGCCGGCGGCTTCACCTTCAGCACCGAAGCGCTGATGCCGAAGCCGGAACGCCTCAATCCGATCGAGGGCGCCAAGAAACTGGTATCGCTGCGCGGCCTCGTTGAACTCGGCAAATCGCTGCTGAAGGTGGTCCTGATCGGCGGCGTGCTCGCGATGGTGCTGTGGGGCGCGCGCGCCAAGCTGCTGGGCACCGGCCGCGGCAGTGTCGAGAGCGGCATCGACACGGCGCTCGACGTGATCGGACACGCGGCATTGCTGTTCGCGGGCGCGCTGGCAATCGTGGGCTTCGCCGACATGCTGTGGCAGCGCTTCGACTACGCGCGGCGCATGCGCATGACGCGCCAGGAACAGCGCGACGAGCACAAGGAAACCGAGGGCAATCCGGAAATCCGCAGCCGCGTGCGCGGCATGCAGCAGCAGATGTCGCAGCGACGCATGATGCAGGCGGTGCCGAAGGCCGACGTGGTGGTGATGAACCCCAGCCACTTCGCGGTGGCGCTGCGCTACGACGACGGCAACATGCGCGCGCCCCGGGTGGTCGCCAAAGGCCTCGACCTCGTGGCCCAACGGATCCGCAGCGTCGCCAACCAGCACGAGGTGCCGCTGGTGATCGCGCCGCCATTGGCGCGTGCGCTGTACCACACCACCCGCATCGGCCAGGAGATCCCGGCCGCGTTGTATGCCGCCGTCGCGCAGATCCTGGCGTACGTCTATCGCGTGCACGAAGCCGCCGAGCAGGCCGTGGATGTTCCGCCGCCGCCGAATCCCGACATCGACCCGCAACTGCTCGGGCCCTACCAGATGCCCGGGGAGACGTGAGCCATGTGCCCCAGCCGCGCGACGCCCCTCCTGCCGTCATTCCCGCGAATGACGCATTGGAATTTCGCACGCTCGGGTCTCACCGGCACGCGCAGGTCATCCGAATCGAATGCGGCGGACGCCTGACATGACCACCCAGACACTCATCCAGAACTTTGGACGGATCGGACGGCGAGGCATCGGTGCGCCGATCGTGATGCTGGTGCTGCTGGCGATGGTGATATTGCCGCTGCCGCCGTTCATGCTGGACTTGCTTTTCAGCTTCAACATCGCGCTGTCGCTGGTGATCGTGCTGGCGGTGGTGTACGTGATGCGGCCGCTCGAATTCGGCGCGTTCCCGACCGTGGTGCTGGGCGCAACCCTGCTGCGGCTGGCACTCAACATCGCCTCCACCCGCGTGGTGCTGCTGCACGGACACAACGGCCCCGGCGCCGCAGGCAAGGTAATCGAGGCGTTCGGCGAGTTCGTGATCGGCGGCAACTTCACGGTCGGCCTGGTGGTGTTCTCGATCCTGACGATCATCAACTTCGTGGTGATCACCAAGGGCGCGACCCGCGTGTCGGAAGTGACCGCACGCTTCACCCTCGATTCGATGCCCGGCAAGCAGATGGCGATCGATGCCGACTTGAATGCCGGGTTGTTGACGCAGGACCAGGCGCGCGAGCGCCGCCAGGAAGTGCGCGAGGAAGCGGACTTCTACGGTTCGATGGATGGTGCGTCGAAGTTCGTCCGCGGCGACGCCACCGCCGGCATCCTGATCCTCATCATCAATATCGTCGGCGGCTTCGCGGTCGGCGTGCTCCAGCACGGCCTCTCCGCCAGTGAGGCCGCGCATACCTACACCCTGCTGACGATCGGTGATGGCCTGGTGGCGCAGATCCCGGCGCTGCTGCTGTCGGTCGCCACCGCCGTGATCGTGACCCGCGTCTCGCGCGCCCAGGACATGGGCAAGCAGCTGCTCTCGCAGGTGTTCGGGCAGCCGCGCGCGCTTGCCGTGACTGCAGTGGTGCTCGGCGTGATGGGCGTGATCCCCGGCATGCCGAACGTCGCGTTCCTGTTGCTGGCCGGCCTTTGCGGCGGAGCGGCATTCCTGCTCGACCGCCGCCGCCGCGACGCCGAAAAGGCAACGCGCGAACGCGCGAATGCCGCCGCCGATGCGGAGCCGGTGCCGGCTTCGGAAAGGGTCGAACTTTCCTGGGACGACGTCGCCGCCGTCGACACCATCGGGCTGGAAGTCGGTTACCGGCTGATCCCGCTGGTCGACCGCAACCAGGGCGGAGAACTGCTGGGCCGCATCAAGTCGGTGCGCCGCAAGCTTTCGCAGGACCTGGGCTTCCTGGTGCCGCCGGTGCACATCCGCGACAATCTCGAACTGCCGCCGAACGCCTATCGCATCGTGCTGGGCGGCGTGCCCATCGGCGAGAGCGTCATCCATCCCGAGCGCGACCTGGCGATCGATCCGGGCCGTGTGTTCGGCCAGCTCAAGGGCATCGCCACGCGCGATCCCGCGTTCGGCATGCAGGCCGTGTGGATCGAGCCCGAACAACGCGATCAGGCGCAGTCGCTGGGCTACACCGTCGTCGATGCCAGCAC
>JBOHYO010000270.1:0-1777 GCA_050737935.1 Rhodanobacteraceae bacterium | reverse complement strand
ACGCGCTTCTTCGGAAAGCCGTTGTTCGAGGGACTGCTGCTGCTGCCATTGATCCTGCCGCCGGTCGTGACCGGCTATGTGTTGCTGATCGCGTTCGGCCACCATGGCGCGATCGGGCGGCTGCTCGACGCGGCCGGCCTGTCGATCGCGTTTCGCTGGACGGGCGCAGCGTTGGCCGCGGCGGTGATGGCGTTCCCGCTGCTGGTGGTGGCACTGCGCAACGCCTTTGAATCGGTGGACCGCAAGCTCGAGCACGCCGCCGCCACCCTTGGCGCCGGGCCTTGGCGGATCTTCTTCGGGATCACGTTGCCGCTGTCGCTGCGCGGGCTGGTGGCGGGCCTGGCGCTGGCGTTCGCGCGGGCATTCGGCGAATTTGGCGCCACCATCACCTTTGTGTCGTCGATCCCGGGGCAGACACGCACCCTGCCGATTGCGCTGTACGAATTGATTTCCACGCCCGGCGGCGAGCGCGGCGCCCTGCGCCTGACGCTGGTCGCGGTGGTCATCGCACTGCTTGCCGCGCTTGTCGCGGCCCTGATGCTGCTGCGCGGCTCGCGCGACGCGGACGCCGAGGCATGATCGACCTCGACATCCACCTGCAGCGAGGCGAGTTCCTGCTGGACCTCTCGCTGGCATCGCCTGCGCGTGCACTGGCCTTGTTCGGGCATTCGGGCTGCGGCAAGACCACGACGCTGCTGGCGATCGCGGGCCTGCTGCGCCCGCGGCATGGCCGCGTTGCGCTCGATGAAAGCGTCCTGTTCGACAGCAACAGACGCATCGACCTGCCGGCTGCGCAACGCGGGCTCGGTGTGGTTTTCCAGGATGCACGGCTGTTCCCGCATCTTTCTGTGCGCGACAACCTTCGCTATGGCATGCCTCGGCACACCTTGGCGACGCCATTCGACGACGTGGTGCAATTGCTGGGACTGTCGACGCTGCTCAAGCGCAAGCCCGGGCAGTTGTCGGGCGGCCAGATCCGACGCGTCGCGATCGGGCGCGCGTTGCTGCGCCAGCCGCGAGCCCTGCTGCTGGACGAGCCGCTCGCCAACCTGCATCGCGAAGCCCGCGCGGAAGTGCTGGAACACCTTCGCAGGTTGAAGCAGGAGTTCGCATTGACCACGATCCTCGTGAGCCACCAGCACGACGAAGTCGTCGCACTCGCCGATGGCGTCGCGCGGATCGGCGATGGGGGGCTCGCGGCGCTCGAGGATATCGACGCCTTCATGGCCTCCGCACCCGCACCCGCGGGCGTAAAACTCGTGCCCCGCGCGCTCGCGACGCGTTAAAGTAGCCTTCGATTTTGCCTCGCCCATGGAGGAGCCGGTAGATGATCCAGTCTCTTTCGCGTCTAACCGCACGCCGCCTCGTCGCGCCAGCCGCCATGGCCGCCGCGCTGGTGCTTTCGGGCTGCTCGGGCCTCGGGACGAAGCTGCAGCCGCCGACGGCGGGCATCCAGCAACTGACCGTGCAATCCGATGGCACCTGGGTCGCCGTGGTGCGCTTCCAGAACTACAGCTACGACACGGGCATGCACGTGTATGCGATCGATGCGACATTCAGCCTGGACGGCAAGCCCGCTGGGCATATCGCCTTCTCGCCGAGCCTCGACATCCCCGCGATGGACGCGGACACTGCGACCGCGACCTTCCGGCCCGATGCGGCCGGCGTTGCTGCACTGACCGCCGCCAAGTCGAACGCCGTCGCCTACGAACTCAAGGGAAGCCTTTCGGTCGGCAAGGCGACGAAGGGCAAACCGGAACCGTTCAAGCTCGACGGC
>JBOHYO010000269.1:0-3250 GCA_050737935.1 Rhodanobacteraceae bacterium | reverse complement strand
CGCGACCTGTGGCCAGGCGTCGCGGCACGGATTGCGCCGCAACGCCACTGGTTTCAGCCATCGTCGGTTGCGGCCGGATTCGCTTGCCTGGTCGCAGTCGGTGCGATCCTCACTGCGCTGTCCCTGCACCGTCAGCAGTCGCCTGCAACCGTTGCCAGCCAGCAACCCGCCGCGCAGTCACGACCCGTCGCTGCTGCGCCATTGCCGAACGAGCGGACCCGAATGGTTGCGGCCGCGATCCGGCAAAACACACGCGACGATCCGCACACGCAGGCCGTGCTGCTCACGAACCTGGACCTCGTCGAAACGTCGATCACCCACATCCAGCAGGCGCTGAATGAAAACCCCGGCAACACCGGGTTGCAGCCACTGCTTTATCAACAGTACCGGAATGAAGCCACGCTCGTTGCCGCCGCGCAGCGCGTGCAACTTCAAACCGCCACAGGAGTCATCGCGCCATGAGCCATTCCACCATCCTCAACATGAAACGCTTTGACCTTCCGACCGGATTGCTGCTCGCCCTGCTCGTGGCGACGCTGCCCGCCTCCGCCGGCACGCCGATCGACAAGACCATCGCCGCCGCAGCGAACGGGCGCGTGCAGGTATCGAGCGTCGCCGGCAGCATCAAGGTCACGGCCTGGAACCGCAATGAAGTCCACGTCGGCGGCACGCTCAGCCGGAGCGCCGAACGGCTCGCGATCGAGAAGACGGGAGCCGGCATCAGCATCCGCGTGGTGCTGCCCAATCACACATCAGGCAACAGTGAGGGCAGTGACCTGGTTGTCCAATTGCCGGCGGCAAGCCGGATCGAAGTACATACCGTCAGCGCCGACATCGATGCCGGTGGCCTGAATGGTCCGGTCCGGCTCGAAAGCGTGAGCGGCAACGTCGGGCTGGCTTCCCGTTCGGCCAACATCTACGCGAACACGATCAGCGGCGATACCGTCGTCACCGGGTCGGCGGCGGACGCACAGATCGACGCCCACAGCATCAGCGGCAAGGTCCGCATCGAAAACGTCAATGGCAACCTGCGGGCCGGCAGCACCAGCGGAGACATCCAGCTCACGGGTGAAAACAGGCTGCAAGGCGCGAAGCTCGACACCACCTCCGGTGATGTGCGGTTCGCCGCCGCCCTCGGCTCCGACGGAGATTACGAATTCCACTCGGTGAGCGGCAATGTCGTGTTGGCGCTGCCGAACGTTCCTGCCGGCAATTTCGATGTGTCCAGCTTCAGCGGCGACATCGACACCAACTTCGGTCCACAGCCGAGACGCATCAGCGAATTCGCGCCCGGCAAGGAGTGGCACTACCAAAGCGGTTCGGGCAAGGCCGACATTCGCATCCGCACCCTGAGCGGCGACATCCGGATCAGCGCGACGACGCACTGAACCCGAATATCAGGCCGAAAACAAAGTGCCATCGCATCGTTCGACAAAATCCGTTTGCGCTGGGCGTAGTCTGCGCCAGCAAGCGGAATCGAAGCGCCGTGACGTTCGTACCCTTCGGCTTCGGCGCTGCGCGCCTACGCTCGGAGCCTGCCCCGGACCCGATCCGGGGGCGAACGGTCGAGCTGGTTCCAAGCCTCGACTCCGATTGGAAAAGCAGAAGCCATGCGAGCTCTAATTGCGGCACTCGTCCTCGCGCCGATCCTCGCCTTGCTCGCGGTGGGCGCGCGCGCCGCGGCGCCCGCATCCGCAAGCGCGCAGGTGACGATTCCGAGCATCGCCACGTGGACGGACACAGATGGCACACCGACCGCCGATGCGTGGCAGCATGCCGCGCGTTTCCGCGTGGACAACGAAATCCAGCCGGGCCACAACATCGCGGCGCCGGTCGCCACCGAGGTCGCGGTCGGCTACACCCCGACCGCACTGTGGCTGCACTTCGTGGCGCGGGATCCAAATCCCGCGGACGTCCACCTCAAGTACCGGCAGCATGATGGCTTCAACGATAACGACGAGTACGTCGGCATTATCTTCAGCCCCTTCAACGACACGCAATGGGGTTACGAATTCTTCTGCACCGCCAGCGGCACGGAATCCGACTCGTTCCGGCAACAGGGCCACGAATATTCCTCTTTTGACGCCATCTGGTACTGCACCGCGCACCTGACGCCGACGGGCTACGCCATCACGATGCAGATTCCGTTCCGCTCGCTGAAATTTCCACACAGCGACGCGCCGCAGACCTGGCGGATGCTGTTCTTCCGCAACTGGGCGCGCAACGTCCGCCACCAGATCACGCAGGTCAAGCTCGATTACGACAGCAATTGCACGCTGTGCCAGGCGGAACTCTTGCGCACGCAAACGCCCATCCATTCCGAGGGCGGCAACTTCCTGGTCATTCCTGCGGCGACGGTTTCGCAGACCGATGCCCGCGCCACGCCCGACTCGGGTCTTGCGCACGGCAGTCCAGACGCTGCGGCCGGCCTCGATGCGCGCTGGGCCATTCGACCCGACCTCGAATGGTCCGCGACCCTCAACCCCAACTTTTCGCAGGTCGCGCCGGACGTCCTGCAATCGAGCGTCAACCGCCGCTTTGCAATCTATTACCCCGAAAACCGACCGTTCTTCGAGGAAGGCACCTGGGTGTTCAACACGCCCGGATTCAACTACGGGAAGAACGATGCCAACAACCAGTTCGTGGACACCCGCCAGATCGCCGATCCGGATTGGGCCACCAAGGTGGTCGGGCAGATCGGCAGCAATGCGCTCGGCGCGCTGGTCGCCGACGATTCGATCACGAACATCCTGATGCCGGGCCCGGTGCAGTCCAGCCTGCAATCGTTCGACTTCCCGACCCGCGACGGGCTGCTGCGCTACCGCCGCGATTTCGCCGGAAATTCGGCGGTTGGCGTGCTCGCCACCCAGCGCACGGGGAACGGCTACGACAACGGATTGCTCGCCGTCGACGGCAGTTGGCAGATCGATCCGAGCGATACGGTGACGACGCAGCTCGCACATTCGTCGACCACCTACCCGCAGCAGGTCGCCACGGCCTTCGGGATCGCACCCGGCAGGGTAACCGGCGACGGCTGGCTGGTGGCCTTCCAGCGCACGCGCAGCAATTACACCGCCAACATTCTCCTCGCCAGCGTGGCGCCCGGCTTCCGCGCCGACCTCGGCTACCTGCCGCAGGTCGGCTATCGCGAAGTGCAGCCCCAGTTCGAATACGACTGGTACTCGAACGACTCCTGGTGGAACAACGGCGGCTTCGGCGCGAACTACGACTGGGTGCAGGCCAGCGGCAA
>JBOHYO010000268.1:0-3623 GCA_050737935.1 Rhodanobacteraceae bacterium | reverse complement strand
GCTCGCAGGTGGACGACGTGCTGGGCGAGATCCACCAGCGCGTGAAGCTCGGCGATCGGGTCCTGATCACCACGCTCACCAAGCGCATGTCCGAGAACCTCACCGACTTCCTGGCCGAGCAGGATGTGCGGGTGCGTTACCTTCATTCGGACATCGAAACCGTCGAGCGCGTCGAGATCATCCGCGACCTGCGGCTCGGCAAGTTCGACGTGCTGGTCGGCATCAACCTGTTGCGCGAAGGCCTCGACATGCCCGAGGTGTCGCTGGTCGCGATCCTCGATGCCGACAAGGAAGGGTTCCTGCGTTCGACGGGCTCGCTGATCCAGACCATCGGCCGCTGCGCGCGCAACGTGCGCGGCATGGCAATCCTGTACGGCGACACGGTGACGCGTTCGATGCAGGCCGCGATCGACGAAACCGACCGCCGCCGTGCCAAGCAGGTCGAATACAACCTGGAACACGGCATCACGCCGACCACCATCGTGCGCAACATCACCGATGTGATGGAAGGCGCGCGCGAGGATCCTTCCACGCGCGGCCGTGGACGTGGCCGTGGCAAGACCCACGCTGGACAGTCGTCACGCCAGGTTGCCGAGGAGTCCGCCGACTACGCCGCGCTCGATGCGCACGCCGCCGCCGCGCTCATCAGGAAACTTGAAGCGCGGATGTACAAACACGCGCAGGATCTGGAGTTCGAGGATGCCGCGCGCTTGCGCGATGAAATCCATCGCGTGCGCGAGCAGGCGTTCATGCAGTAGGCTACCGGGGCCGGATTGACAGTCATACTACTTAGTAGTATGATCCGCCCGTGCTCACAGTCATCGAGACGCCACTGTTCTCCAAACTTTGGCCCGATTATTGGACCGATGATGAGCGCACGAATTTCGCTGCTCATTTGTCTGTGAATCCCGACGCAGGTGACGTCATCCCCCGAAGCGGCGGCTGTCGCAAGATTCGCTGGACACGCGCGGGAAGCGGCAAGCGCGGCGGCGTACGTGTGATTTATTACAACCAATTGGCGGACGGCAGCGTTGTATTGCTGCTGATCTACGCCAAGAGCGTGCAGGACACCATTGCGCCTGCAGTCTTGCGCAAACTCGTGGAGGAACTATCGTCATGACCATGTCCGAAAAACAACTGCGTGCCCGCGACGCCAAGCGTGACTTGGGGGCCGAACTCCTGGAATCCGTACGGCAGATGAAGCGCGGTGAAGGTCGCGTGGTCTATTCGCCCGTTATCAGTGCTCGAGCCAAGGCTGGACTCTCGCAGAGCCAGTTCGCCAGTCTTCTGGGTGTTTCGGTACGCACGTTGCAAAGCTGGGAACAAGGTCGCAAGCAGCCTTCAGGGGCGGCCCGCACTTTGGTGGAAATCGCACAAAAGCGCCCCGATGTGATTCGCACGTTGCACCGCGCCTGATCCATGATCGTACATCGGGGAAACGCGATTCCGCGACTACGTTACCGTGACCGCACACACGTTAAGCAAGCCAGCCATGATATTCCGACCGAAACCGAAAACCGTGCCTTCCACGCCGATCTCGGATTTCGTGCGCAACGCATCTTCCCGCGAGAAGAAGCGCGTGTACAAGGTCGTGCTTGAAAAAGCGACCGAGCGGCAACAGCGCGTGATGCGCGAGGCCGCCCAGCGCCGTGCGCGTCTCTGCGCGCACGACGCCAACTGACCAAAGCTTCTCTGCCGGGGCACTTGCTGGGCTCCCTCGGGAGTCCAGCTCTGCCGTGCGCGCCGTGCGCCGCCCCCGGCCACGTTCCAACCCTTCCGGCTGATTGCTGTGAAGCGTGTCGCTGGCGGCGCTTTGGCTTGAAGCCACCCGTGCGGTACATTTGCCGGACGCGGCGCGGCATCGGCATGTGCCGCAGCCAGCAGGGGCAAGGGAATAACCATGTGCTATCACTTTCATCGGGCCTTGCCGTGCGTGTTCCGACGGCCGAACCAGTGGCTGGAGAATCAACAGAGTGTTTGAAAACGCCTTCAACAATATCGACCGGGTGATGCGCAATGACGAGGGCCTGGCCTCGGAACTCGATTACGCCGAGCAGACCTCGTGGCTGCTGTTCCTGAAATACCTCGACGATCTTGAAACCGAGCGCGAGGACAACGCCGCGCTGGAACGCCACGACTACACGCCGATCCTCGACACGCCGCATCGCTGGCGCACCTGGGCCGCGCCGAAAAAGGACGGCGCGTTCGACCACCACGCTGCGCTCACCGGCGAAGACCTGATCGACTTCGTCAACAACAAGTTGTTCGCGTACCTGAAGCAGTTTCGCGCCAGCGCCGAGAGTGCGGACACGCTGGAATACAAGATCGGCGAGATCTTCTCCGAGATCACCAACAAGTTCCGCTCCGGCTACACCCTGCGCGATGCCATCGACATCGTGGACGGGCTCAACTTCAACAGCCAGCAGGCCAAGCACGAGCTATCCGACCTCTACGAAACCCGCATCAAGCGCATGGGCAACGCGGGGCGCAACGGTGGCGAGTACTACACGCCGCGGCCGCTGATCCGCGCCATGGTCAAGGTCACCGATCCGAAGATCGGCGAAACCATTTACGACGGCGCCTGCGGCTCGGCCGGGTTTCTGTGCGAGGCCTGGGAATATCTGCGCCGCGACGATCATTCCGCCTCCGAGTGGGATCAGCTCCAGCGCCGCACCTTCTACGGTCAGGAAAAGAAATCGCTGGCCTACGTCATCGGCGTGATGAACATGATGCTGCACGGCATCGACGCGCCGTCCATCCGCCACACCAACACCCTCACCGAAAATGTCATGGACATCCAGCAGAAGGATCGCCACGACATCGTGCTGGCCAATCCGCCTTTCGGCGGTGGCGAGCGCAAGGAAGTGCAGCAGAACTTCCCGATCAAGTCCGGCGAAACCGCCTACCTGTTCCTGCAGCACTTCATGCGCAAGCTGAAAGCGGGCGGGCGCGGCGCAGTGGTTATCAAGAACACCTTCCTCAGCAACACCGACAACGCCAGCGTCGCCCTGCGCAAGGAGTTGCTGGAAACCTGCAACCTGCATTCTGTGCTCGATTGCCCCGGCGGCACCTTCCAGGGCGCCGGCGTGAAAACCGTGGTGCTGTTCTTCGAGAAGGGTTCAAAGACCCGCAAGGTCTGGTACTACCAACTCGACCCGGGCCGCAGCCTGGGAAAGACCAATCCGTTGAACGACGAGGATTTGGCGGAGTTTGTGAAGCTGGAAGCAAAAAAAGCCGACAGCCCGCAGAGTTGGACCGTACAGGCCGCCGACATTGACCCGGCGACGTGGGACTTGTCGGTGAAAAATCCCAATGCACAGGAGGCAGCGCCGCTGCGCGAGCCTGAGCAAATCATCAAGGACATGCTGGCGCGGGATGTCGAGACGGCGAAGATTCTTGAGGAAATTCGGGGAATGTTGTGAGAGGCCCAAAGCCTATAGCGCCTTGGCCCGAAGTCGGGATTGCAACCCTTGAGCGCGAGGGCGCTGTTCAACTTGGGCGCGGCAAAGTCATATCGAAGAAGGACCTTGCTGCAACGCCGGGGAGTTACCCGGTCTATTCCTCTGCAAAGGAAAACGACGGCAAGTTCGGCGAGTTTGGCCTCTTCATGTTCGATGAAGAGT
>JBOHYO010000267.1:0-4556 GCA_050737935.1 Rhodanobacteraceae bacterium | reverse complement strand
TGCCGTTGCCGAACAACAGCAGCAGTACGCCCGTGATCGCCGCGTTGCGCCACTGCCGGCGCGTCGGCGGCTTCACGCCGCGCAGGCGCAGCCACGCGTACATCGCGATGCCGGCCGCGAAGAAACGGATCGCGGCGAGGGTGAACGGTGGAAATCCAGTCAGCCCGATCCGGATGCCAAGGTAGGTCGAACCCCAGATCACGTACACCGAGAGCAGCGCCAGCGGCATCAGCCAACGGCGTTGCGGTGCTGCGCCTGTGGCAACTGGAATCGCGGCTTCATTCATGCGGATAATCTTGCGCAGGGCGTTCGGCGCGGAAGAAACGAAAGGCGCCTCCTGCAAGGGGAGGCGCCATGCAATTCTAAATCCGGCGGTTCCGCGCCGGTGCCTGCGTCGTCATGAAAGTTTCGGTAGGCCGCGTTGAATGACGTTCAACGCGCGTTGCCGCGGCGTTCGCGTTCCAGCAGGGTTTGCTTGCGGCCCGCGCCCCAGCGCCAGCCGCCGAGGGTTCCGTCGGAACGAACCACGCGGTGGCAAGGTACGATCAAGGCCAGCTTGTTTTCGCCGCAGGCGCGGCCGACGGCGCGCGCCGCGCCGGGTTCCCCGACGTCACGCGCGATTTCGCCGTAGCTGCGGGTTTCGCCGGCCGGAATGCGGGTCAGGGCGTGCCATACGCGCCACTGGAACGCGGTGGCGGTGATGTCCAGCGGCGGCATGGGCGCGGCGGCGCCGTCTTTCCCGGTGGCACCGAACTGCCGGGCGATGCGGGTGACCACCGCCCCCAGCCATTCGTCGCGGCCGGCATCGACGCGCGTGATCTCCGCGTGCGGAAATTCCTCGCGCAGTCGGTCGAGCAAGGCGTCATCATCGTCACCGATGGTCACTGCACACAGGCCGCGAACGGTGGCCGCGATCAGCACGCGTCCCAGCGGCGACGCCACGGTGGTGTAGCGGACGGCCATCCCTGCGCCGCCCTCGCGATAGCGCGCCGGCGGCATGCCCAGCAGGCGGTCGCTGTGTTCGTACACGCGGCTGCCGGATCCGAAACCGGCCGCGTACACGGCGTCGGTGACGTCGGAGCCTTCGCGCAGCGCCTGCTTGAACTCTCCGAAGCGGTGCGCCCGCACGTACTCGGCGGGCGAGATTCCGAAGCGTTTGCGGAAGCTGCGCTGCAGCCACGCGGGAGAGAGACCGACTTGGTCGGCCAGTTCGTTCAGGGAGGGCGGGGAATCGCTTCGATCCAGGATGTCGCGGGCTTGGGCAACCGGATCATGGCTGCGGGTGTCGGTAGCGGGTTTGGCGTCCATGCGGGCATGATGGACGTTGCGGATCGCGCCTGCCATCCGGATCCTGTCGTGTCGTCCCGCCGTTCAGTCGGTGCGCGGCAGTGAATTGCGCGAGACCACGGTGAATTCCCCCTCGATGATCGAGGGGTCGCCGCGGCGGCGTTTGCGGCGGCCGATCCAGCGGCGGGCCAGCAACCACGTGGCGGCCACGGCCAGCGCGGCCGCGCCGACAATCAGGCTCATCGCGATCAGGCCGGCCAGCAGGATCGCGCCGCACGCGAGCACCAGCACGCGCAGCAGGGGGTGCCGGGGCAGTTGCACGAATACTGTTTGCGCAGGCATCGGATCGGTCCACGTGCCAGAATGACCCCTCTACCGTGCGGGCGCGGGCGCGTGGTCGCAAGGGCCGGAAGCGCACCAGGCACCTCCCGCGGCGTACTCCCGGATCGGAAGATCCGGACCACGGTGCGTGCCGCCAACCGGCGAGGAGTCGCGGATGGACATGACCAGCCCCCGGGAAAACCTTTGCCGCCTCGAGGATATCCCCGACGGCGGCGTGCTGGGCCTCAGTCCGCCCGATCCGGAGGGCGAGCCGCTGCTGTTGGCGCGGCGCGGCAATTCGGTGCAGGCGTGGCTGAATATCTGTCCGCACGCGGGACGGCGCATGGACTATGCGCCCGGGCTGTTTCTGGTCAAGGACGACAAGCTGACCTGCGCGGTGCATGGCGCCACGTTCGCGCTGCGCGAGGGCGGCCTGTGCGTGGCCGGCCCCTGCCGTGGCCAGTCGCTGGTGGCCGTGGCGGTGCAGGTGCGCGATGGGCTGGTGACGCGGGCGTAGGGCGGGCACTGCCGCCTCCATCCGCGTGCGGCGGACCGTGTCCGCCCTACATGTGCGCTTGGACGCGGGCGTCGCCCAACCAACGCTTCGTTCGGAGCGGCTGTCGTGGAAAGTCAGGCCGTGGAAGGCCGCTCTGGACTGCATGAGCCTGAAACGACTTCGCCGGTTCTTTGACGCCCCAACGAAGCGGCGATCACGGACGATCGCTCAAAAATGTACGAATGCCCCGAGCGGATTGTGGGCGCGCGCCACCGTAACGATGAAAAGGAACACGACCATCGCCGCACCGAAACAGGCGGCGCGGATTGCGGGTGTACGTCCGCGGCGCAGCGCGAAAACGCCCAGTCCGATGTAGACCACCAGCAGCAGCACCTTCACCGTCAGCCACGCCTGCACGAACGGGTATTGGTGGATGATCGTCGTCAGCGCGATCGCGGCGGCCAGCAGCAGCACGTCGATCGAAACCGAGATGCGCCGCAGCGCGACGTGGTTGGCGGCGGGCAGGCCCGCCAGCATCATGCAGCCGCGGGTGAAGAACAGGCTGCCGGAAGCGATCACGCAGCCGATGTGGGTCCACAGGATCTGGAGATACCAGGCAGCCATGGCGAATGGGGGAAAACTGAGGGCGCCGTCGAGTATCGTAGGCGCGACATTGACGCGCGTTGACCGCGCTCAGAAGATGGGAGACCCGGAGTCCTTGGACCTGAGGAAACCCTGATTTTGCTCGTCATACCGGCGCAGGCCGGTATCCAGCAAGGAAGGCATCGCGACCTGTGGCGGTCGCGATACAAAGTCAGACTGGGCCCCGGCCTGCGCCGGGGCGACGATGAGGGATGTTGATCAGAGGTGCCCTAAGCATTCAGTACGCTGCGGGCCAGTTCGCGCAGGCGCGGCGGATCGAGCAATTCCACGCGGCGGCCGTCGATCGCGATCAGGTTCTGTTCCCGGAACCGGCCCAGCACGCGGCTGACGGTCTCCGCTGCCAGCCTGAGGTAGTTCGCGATATCGGCGCGCGCCATGCTGAGGCGGAACTCGGTGCCGGACAGGCCACGCGCCGCGTAGCGGTTGCCGAGGTCGACCAGGAACGCCGCCATGCGCTCGTCGGCCGAATGGTCGCCGGCGAGCAGGCTGGCCGAACCCAGTTCCTTGCTGAGCAGCCGGAACAGGTGCTGCTGGATCCTGGGCTGGCGGGCCGCGAGGGCGCTCATCGCGGGGAAGGAGAACCGGCAGCACGCGGTGGTTTCCAGCGCGATTCCGTCGCACGGATAGTGTTCTGGGTAGATCGCGTCGAGCCCCACCATCTCGCCGGGCAGGTAGAAACCAAGCACCTGCTCGCGGCCTTCGGCATCCACCAGCGTGGTCTTGACCATTCCCGTGCGAACCGCGAACAGCGCCCGGAACGGGTCGCCGTTCCGGAAGATGCGCTGGCCCGGTTCGAAGGGGCCGACATGTTCCACGAGGCAGTGCAGCTCGGCGAGCTCGGTATTGCCGTAGCCCGCCAACGAACAGGCCTCGGCGAATGCGCAGCTCGAACAGAAATGCTCGGTGTCGCCGTCATTCGACGGAATGCCGGTACGGCGTTCCGGAGGCGTGTAGCCTCCAGTTTGTGACGAACGCGATTCCATGTTGTATCCAGCGCCCAGGGCGCTGCGGACCAAGGGTTGAGTTTAGCGCAGCATGGCTTTTCGGTCGGCAGTCAATTCGGCTCAATCCTCTGTTCGATCGCGCCGAAGATCGAATTGCCATCGACATCGTGCATGTCGATCTTGACCGTATCGCCGTATTTCAGGAATGGCGTCATCGCTTCGCCGTCGCGCAGTTTCTCGACCGTGCGCTGCTCGGCAAGGCACGAAGCGCCGCGCGAGGTGTCCTGGTTGGCGATCGTGCCCGAGCCCACGATGGTACCGGCCGTGAGTGGGCGCGTCCGCGCCGCATGCGCGACCAGTTGCGCGAAGTCGAATTGCATGTCCTCGCCGGCCTCGGCCTCGCCGAACCACTGGCCGTTGATCCAGGTGCGCATCGGCAGGTGCACCTTCTCGTCGCGCCAGGCGTCGCGCAGTTCGTCCGGCGTCACCAGCACCGGCGACAGCGCCGAGCGCGGCTTGGACTGCAGGAAACCGAAGCCCTTGGCCAACTCCCCGGGGATGAGGTTGCGCAGGCTGACGTCGTTGACGAGTCCCAGCAACTGGATGTGGTGCGACGCGTGTTCGGGCGTCACGGCCATCGGCACGTCGTCGGTGACCGCCACCACTTCGGCTTCGAGGTCGATGCCGTAGTCTTCGCTCGAGACCCGCACCGGGTCGCGCGGCCCGAGGAAGCCGGCGCTGGTGGCCTGGTACATCAGCGGATCGGTATAGAAGGATTCGGGTACCGTGGCACCGCGCGCCTTGCGTACGCGCTCGACGTGCGGAAGATATGCCGAGCCGTCCAC
>JBOHYO010000266.1:0-6427 GCA_050737935.1 Rhodanobacteraceae bacterium | reverse complement strand
CCTGCACGCCGGGCATTATTCGCTGGTCGATCGGGCCCGACAAAACGCCGACCGTGTGGTGGTCAGCGTATTCGTCAATCCCACCCAGTTCGGACCGAACGAGGATTACACCCGCTATCCGCGCACCTTCGCCGAAGACAGCGTGGGGCTGGTCGAGCACCAGTGCGACCTGCTGTTCGCGCCGACGGTCGAGACGGTGTACCCGGACGGTCCCGGGCACGCGCTGCGCATCCACGTCCCGGATATCGGCGACACGCTGGAAGGCGAGCACCGGCCGGGTCACTTCGATGGGGTGGCCACGGTGGTCGCCAAACTGCTGACGATGGTCCAGCCGGACCTCGCGATGTTCGGCGCCAAGGACTGGCAGCAATTGCTGGTGGTGCGGCGGCTGGTGCGCGAGCTGGCGCTGCCAGTCGAAATCATCTCGGGACCGATCGTGCGCGAGGCGGATGGCCTCGCGATGTCTTCGCGCAACCGGTACCTCGATGCCGGCCAGCTTGAGCGGGCGCCGCAACTGCACGCCACCCTCGAATGGATGCGCGAATCGTTCCACGAGGGCCATGCGCGTGCTGCGATCGAGGGTGCCGCGATGCGCCGGCTGGAACGCGCGGGCTTCGCGCCCGATTACGCGGTGGTTCGGCGCGCCGAAGATCTCGCCGCGCCGGTCGAGGACGGGCGGACGGGCTTGATGGCGCTGGTGGCGGCGAGGCTGGGCAATACCCGCCTCATCGACAATCTGACGTTCGACTGACCTGAACTGCCGCCATGGTGTCGGGGGTTGTGCGGTGCAACAAAGCCGCAGGCAGGCGGTATAATGGGGCGGATCGACAGGCCGGAAGCCGGAGCTGCCCATGCAATTGAACATGCTCAAAGCGAAGATCCATCGCGCGACGGTGACCCACGCGGAATTGCACTACGAGGGTTCGATCGCGATCGACGGCGTCCTGCTGGATGCCGCCGGGATCCGTGAGTTCGAGCAGATCCACGCCTGGAACGTCAACAATGGCGAGCGCTTCGTAACCTACGCCCTGCGCGCCGAGGAAGGCAGCGGCATCATTTCCGTGAACGGCAGCGCCGCGCATCGGGCGCAGCCCGGCGACCTCGTGATCATCGCGGCGTTCGTGACCTTGACCGAAGCCGAGGCCGAGCAGCACCAGCCCAAGCTGATCTATGTCGATGCGCACAACCGCATCGCGCGGACCAACACTTCGATCCCGAAGCAAATGGCGGTCGCGTAAGGCTCGTAGGTTGGGCTGATTCCGGCGTCGCCGGAAGAAGCCCAACGTTGGCGCGATGTTGGGCTTCCCCAGATCGAGTCCGGGTCAACCCAACCTACAAAAGCTCGCGCGCCTGCTCGGCGAGCGCCCACGCGACGTGCTCGCGCACCAGCGGCGACGGATCGCCGACACGCGTTTCCAGCGCCTCAATCACTTCCGGCGAATGCGGCGCGTTGCCCAGCGCGACCGCGACGTTGCGCGAAAACCCCTCGTAGCCCGCGCGGCGGATCGGCATGCCCTCGGTCTTCTTCAGGAACTCGTCTTCGCTCCACGCGAACAATTCCACCAGCTTCGCGCCGTCGAGACCATGGCGTGGCGAGAACGCCTCTTCGCGCGTGGGTCTCGCGAACTTGTTCCACGGACAGACGAGCTGGCAGTCATCGCAGCCGAACACCCGGTTGCCGATGAGCGGGCGCAGGTCTTCCGGGATCGCCTCCTTCGATTCGATCGTGAGGTAGGCGATGCAGCGCCGTGCATCGAGCTGGTAGGGGCCCGTGATCGCGCGGGTCGGGCACACGTCGATGCAGCGCGTGCAGGTGCCGCAGTGCGCGCTGGAAGGCGCATCGACCGGCAGCGGCAGGTCGGTATACAGCTCGCCGAGGAAGAACCACGAACCCGCGTCGCGGTCGAGCAGCAAGGTGTGCTTGCCGATCCAGCCGAGCCCGGCATTGCGCGCCAGCGCCTTCTCCAGCACCGGTGCCGAATCGGTGAAGGCGCGATAGCCGAACGGCCCGGTTTCGGCCTCGATGCGGTCGGCCAGTTTCTGCAGGCGATTGCGGATCAGCTTGTGGTAATCGCGGCCCAGCGCGTAGCGCGCGATGTAGGCGCGCTCGCCGTCGCGCAGGGTTTGCCATGCGGCTTCCGCATCGGCGCCGGTCGGCGAATAATCCATCCGTGCCGAGATCACCCGCACGGTGCCGGGCTGCAATTCCGCGGGGCGGCTCCGCCGGGTTCCGTGGCGTTGCATGTATTCCATCGTGCCGTGGCGGCCTTCGCGCAGCCACGCCAGCAGGTGGGCCTCATCCTCTTCCAGGTCGACGCCGGTGATGCCGATTTTGGCGAATCCGAGTTCGGCGCCCCACGTCTTGATGCGTGCCGCCAGCGCCGCGAAATCGATATCCGCGGCGGCGGCTTCGCTGCCCGTATTCATGCGTACATTGTAGGATCACACGATGCCGAAGCCCGACTCGCAGACCGCGCTGTTCACGACGGCACAGGTGTGCGTGCTCGATCGCGCCGCGCTTGACGGCGGCATCCACGGGATCGAATTGATGGAGCGCGCGGCGAGCGCCGCGCTCGACGTGTTGCGAAGACGTTGGCCCGAGGCCCGCAGCATGGCCGTCGCGTGCGGTCCCGGCAACAACGGCGGCGACGGATTCCTGCTTGCGGCGCTGGCGCGCGCAGCGGGGCTGGAGGCGGCTGTCATCGCGATCAACGATCATGGTTCTGGCGACGCCGGGATTGCGCGCGAGCGTTTCCTGCGCGAAGGCGGCCAGGTGTCGCCGGCCGACTCCGCGTTGCCTGACGCCGACGTCTACGTCGACGGGCTGTTCGGTTCGGGATTGAACCGCGTGCCTTCCGGGGAGTCGGCGCGGCTGATTTCCGCGCTGAACGCGCAATCGAAGCCGGTGCTCGCGCTCGATGTCCCGAGCGGCCTCGACTCGGACACCGGCATTGCATTCGATCCCTGCGTACGCGCCGCCGCCACCGTATGCTTCGTCGGCTGGAAGCGCGGACTGTTCACCGCGCAGGGACCGGACCAGTCCGGTGAACGTTCGCTGGCGCCGCTTGGGATTTCCTCCGGCGTGTTCGCCGATCAATCCCCGGATGCAATGCTGCTGACGCCGCAGGCATTGCCACCAAGACCGCGAGACAGCCACAAGGGACGCTACGGCCACGTGCTGGCGATCGGCGGCGACCTGGGCGCGGGCGGCGCAGTCCGCATGTGCGGCGAGGCGGCTTTGCGGGTCGGCGCCGGGCTCGTGAGCATCGCCACGCGCGAAGCCAACATCGCCGCGATCCTGGCGGCGCGTCCGGAATTGATGCCGCACGGTGTGCAGGTGCCGCGCAACCTGGAGCCCTTGCTGGCCCGCGCCAGCGTGATCGCACTGGGACCGGGCCTCGGGCAGGACGACTGGGGCCGGGGGCTATGGCAGCTCGCGCTGGACGCGGCCAAGCCCACGGTGCTCGATGCCGATGGCCTCAATCTGCTCGCGGAGTCGCCACACGCCTTGCCGGAGCGCATCGTGCTGACGCCGCATCCGGGCGAGGCATCGCGGCTCCTTGGGCGTTCCACGAGCGATGTGCAGGCGGACCGCTTCGCCGCCGCGCGCACGCTGGCGGAAAAATATCGCGCGGTGGTGGTGCTCAAGGGCGAAGGCAGCTTGATCGCTGACCCGGGCGGTCGCATCGCGTTGTGTCGGTGGGGGAATCCCGGCATGGCCAGCGGCGGCACCGGCGATGTCCTCACCGGGGTGATCGCGGGCCTGCTGGCACAGGGGCTGGATCCGTGGGACGCGGCCTGCCTCGGCGTCGGTCTGCACGCACGGGCGGGTGATCTCGCGGCACGCGCCGGCGAGCGCGGTCTGCTGGCCACCGATTTGTTTCCCTATTTGCGGGCGCTGGTGAACGGCCGGATGGGAACATAGAAGCTGCGCGTGTGACACGGATCGACACGGATACAGAAATCAGGTTTCGGATCGATCCGTGTTCATCCGTGTCAGGTCGCTGTCTGCAGCTACGGTCCGCATTCCGCCAGGTTGCTTGAGGTTCCCGATGATTGACGTCTCCGAATCGATCGATCTGCCCGATGAAGCGGCGACGATGGCCTTGGCGCGACGTCTCGCCCCGCATGTGGCGGATGGCGGCGTGGTGTACCTGCGCGGCGAACTCGGGGCGGGCAAGACCACATTCGCGCGCGCCTTGCTGCGTGCGCTCGGCGTCGGCGAGCGGGTCAAGAGCCCGACCTACAGCCTGCTCGAACGTTACGCGGTGGAGGGCCGCGACGCGTTCCATCTCGACCTGTATCGGATCGCCGACGCCGGTGAACTGGAATGGCTCGGGCTGGACGAACTGGAATCGCCCGACGCGATCGTGTTGGTGGAGTGGCCGGAGCGCGGCGGCGGAGCGCTGCCGGCCGCCGACCTGGAGATCCTGCTGGAGCACGACGGCGCGGCTCGGCGCGGTCGCTTCCTGCCCTTTTCTGTGCGCGGCCGCGGGTGGGTGGCCGCCATCGGCAACGGTTGCGACTAGCGCTGCTTACGCCCACTTGGCGTCACTTTCTGAATTATTATCGATAAATCGATCGCAGCCCACGGATAACAAAAGGGAAAATGCTTGCAATCGGGGCCGGCTTGCGGTTGAATTCGGGACCATGAGGGGGACAGTCCGCCCATTGCTGCCGTTTCTGGTCCTGATCTGCGCTGCGCTCGGCTGCAACGCGGCAGTCGCCACGGCTGCCGCCAAGTCCGGCACGGTCACGGCGATGCGCGTCTGGGGTGGCCCCGACTCCACGCGGGTCGTCCTGGAATTGTCGGCGCCAGTGGATTACAAGCTGTTCCAGTTGAGCAAGCCGGACCGCGTGGTGCTGGACCTCGACAATGGCGCGTTCGGCAAGGGCGTAGGCGCCAAGCCGGGCAAGGGCGTAGTCAAGGACATCCGCGTCGGCCACTTCCAGGGCAACGCGCGCATCGTGCTGGACCTCGATCGGGCGGCGCACCCCAAGAGTTTCCTGCTGCCGCCCGCCGCCCAATATGGTTATCGGCTGGTGGTCGACCTCGGCACGCCCAACGGCAAGCCGTCGAGCATCGTGCGCACCATCGACGCCGACATCGCGCAGGGCAAACCGCGGCCGGTGGTGATCGCGGTCGATGCCGGCCACGGCGGCGACGATCCCGGTGCGCGCGGCCGTGGCGGCACGCTCGAGAAGAACGTGACACTCGGCGTCGCCAAGGACCTGGCCAAGCTGATCGACGACCAGCCGGGCATGCACGCGGTGCTGACCCGCAAGGGCGACTACTACGTCCCGCTCGAGAAGCGTTTCCAGGTCGCGCGTGAGCACAAGGCCGACCTGTTCGTGTCGATCCACGCCAACTCCTGCCCTGACTACTGCGATGCGCGCGGCGCCTCGGTATGGGTGCTGAATCCCCATGGCAAGCAAAGCGAGGCGGGCCGCTGGCTGGCCAAGAGCGAAAACGCTTCCGACCTGATCGGCGGTGTATCGCTGGACGACAAGAGCCACATGCTGGCATCGGGGTTGCTGGACCTTTCGCAAGGTGCGAGCTTGCACGCCGCGCACGAGGTCGGCGGCGACGTGCTGACCGCACTTGGCAAGATCGGACCCTTGTATCGCGACACCGTGCAGGGGGCGAACTTCGTGGTGCTGCGCTCGCCCGACGTGCCCTCGATCCTGGTCGAGACTGCGTTCATCAGCAACCGGACGGACGAGCGGCGCCTCGACAGCAGCAAGGACCGCGAGCACCTCGCCAAAGCGGTGCTGGACGGCGTCAAGCAGTATTTCGAGACCACGCCGCCGCCCGGCACCTGGTTCGCCGCGGAACGCAACCAGCGCCTGCACCTGGCCGGGTCCGCCGCGACCGAGGTCGCGACCCGGAGCAAGACCGCGGCCGGCGACGAGGCGGTCAAGCCCGCAGCACTTGGCGCTTCCGCGAAAAAGGCCATCGCGCGGGCCGACGAGGCCATCCAGGACATGCACAAGGTTGCGCGTGGCGAAACCTTGTCGGGGATCGCCCAGCGTTACGGTGTCAGCATGGGTTCGCTGCGCTCGGCCAATGGCGGCAAGATCCAGTCGGGCGGCGGGATCCAGGTGGGGCAGGTACTTTTGATCCCGAATTCGTAGGTCGCGAGGGCGGCATGTGCCGACTTGCGTGGAGCGCCACGTGTGCGATTGCTCTTCGCGTGCGTAGGAGCGCGCCATGCGCGCGACCCCAACCGCAGCGGATGAAATCGACCTCGCAGGGTCCGTCGCGGGCATGGCCCGCTCCTACAACCTCCTGCGGGCTGCTAGCATATTCCAAAAGTGAAATGAGCCTGAGCGATCGGTTTTGGCGGGATCAGGCGGCTTGGCTTTTGAAGATTTGGTGGAAGAGCGTTTTCTTTGCGTGGTTGAGTTGTTCGGCCGCCTGATTGTC
>JBOHYO010000265.1:0-5247 GCA_050737935.1 Rhodanobacteraceae bacterium | reverse complement strand
ACGACCAGCCCGTTGGCGGTGTCGACCAGCTTCAGAAAACCGGCGAAAGCCGGATCGCTTTCTCCCTCCACCAGCGGATGGCGCGAGCGAACCCAACTGAGTCCGCGGCCCGGGCGGGCGTTCACCTCTTGGCGCGCCTCCAGCGAATCGATGTAGCCGCCGTCCCAGACCGATGAAAACGCCAAGGGGCGCATGGCATCGGGCGGCGGCATGGGCGTCCATTCGATGCCTTGCACTTGCGTCGTATCGGTCGCCGCGAGGCGCCAGATGCGCGCGCGGATGCTCGTCAGGTCGCCATGCCGCATGCTGGCTTCGACCAGCTCGATCGATCGGCCGGGCCGCACCACCTCGACATCGATGGTGAATTCGCCGGAGTGAATGACACCCAGCACGTCGAAGGACGCACGCGACACCAGCTTGTCGCTCGGCAGGCGGCGTTCCACTTCCGCCAGCACCAGACCGGAAGCAGGCGCCAGGTGTTGTTCGCCGGGTTGCCAGGCGCCTTGGGCATGCAAGGTAGAGACGAACCGGTGCTCGCCTAGTCGTACATAGAACGCATCAGGATACGCCTCGCCGGCGTGGCCGAGATGGAGGTTAATGGCCACAGGCATCTGCGGAGTCTATCGAATCTCGGGGAAGCCAGATCGCCTTTCCCTGCGAGCCATCGCTGGCGCCGATGAAGCGATTTGAATCCGTTTGCGCCACTCCACGCATCCAATCGTTGAATTGCCCATTCTTCAGGAGCATCAACGATGAAGCGCTGTCCCCCCGTTGCGGTCGCCACTGCATTCCTTTCGCTTGCCTTCTTCGCTTCGACCGCAACCGCGGCGCCCGCGAACTTGCCGAGTACGCCGGTCGGCAAACTCGGGGGCGAACTGATGCGCCACGTCAATACCGACACCCCTGAACAGATCCGGGCGTGGGCACCCACGGTTCTGTCGCCTGCCATCGGCAAGGACGATGCCGTCGATTTCGTCGACGGTCTGGTCTCGGCGGTGCGCGAAAGCGGCGGTGTGGGCCTGACGGACGCGCACACCCAGCAAGGTCTGCTCGTGCTGACCGTGAAGGTGCATCGCGGCGGCCAGTTGGTCTTGTTCGTGTTGGCCGCCGATCCGGCGCGACCCGGGAAGCTGGGGCACGCGGAGCTGTGGCCAATGGATGATCCTGCGGTGTACGCCGACTGGCCCAAAACGGCGGTCTCGCATGCGCAGATGAAGCAACTGATCCATACCGCGCTGGATCGACTGGTGCGTGCGGACGACTTCTCCGGCTGCGTAACGGTCGCCGATGGCGGCAAGACTTTGTTCGATGAATGTCGCGGTCTGGCCGAGCGTAACTTCGGTGTCCCGATTGATCACCAGACGAAATTCCGCGTGGCTTCGGTTGGGAAGATGTTCACGGCCGTGGCCATTGGCCAACTCGTCGAAGCCGGGAAGCTGTCGTGGGATTCCACTCTCGCCGAGTTGGTGCCTGAGTATGCCGATCACGCCATGGCGAAGAAGATTACCGTGTGGGAACTCCTGCACCACACGTCGGGCCTGGGTGATTTCTTCGTTCCGGAGTTCTTTGAGCACCGTGAGAAGTACGTCAATCCGGCCGACTATCTCGATCTCATTGCCCGGCAGCCCAAAGTCGGCGAGCCTGGCAAGGATTTCAACTACAGCAACGCTGGCTACGTCCTGCTCGGTCGCATCATCGAAAACGTCTCGCACGAGAGTTACTTCGACTATATCCAGCGCCATGTCTTCGCGCCCGCAGGCATGCGCTCCAGCGGATTCAACACCCTGGATGAAGTGACGCCGAAGCTGGCCGTCGGCTATTTCCATGAGAGCCCCTTTTCGACGAAATGGAAGGCGAACTGGATGAAAATACCCTTCAAGGGCAGCCCGGCGGGCGACAGCTACTCCACCAGTGCCGATCTCCTGCGCTTTGCCGAGGCTCTGCGCAGCGGCAAGCTGCTCAAGCCGGCCACTATGACAAAAATGTTCAAGGACCCGGTGCCGATGGGGCCCGGGGCGATTGCGGCCGGATTCGGCGAACGTCTCTTACACGGGCGCCACATTCGCGGGCACCAGGGCGGCATCGAAGGCGAAACGACGGACCTGGCGATGGTCTGGGAAACACAGGGAGCCGTGGCTCTGACCAGCAATGAAGGACAGAGTCAAACATGGCTGCTGGCCGAACACATCGCGGATCTGCTCGCCGCCGACACCACCACGCCTTCACTGGAGAAATCGAATGTCGAGTAGATGGATTCTTGCACCGCTGGTGTTTCTCGTGGCCACTCTTTTCGTGGGCGGTGATGTACATGCTGCTTCCGCGCACGGCGTCTGCAAGCTCGCGAACGCGCCCGGCAAGGACTTCGAGTTGAAAGTCCCATTCGATGTCGTAGACGGTCGGATCTATGTCCAGGCTCGGGTCAACGGCCACGGCCCGTACCAATTTGCCGTGGATACCGGCGCGAGCGGATGGGGGCGCGCCGATGTGACTCTCGTTTCCGCGCTTCACCTGAAGACAGAAAATCAGACGACAACCTCGGACGGGGTGCAGACAGCGCGGGTTGCGACGGTGCGTTTCGACTCCCTGGAACTCGGCGGCTTGTCGAGAAAAAACCTGACCGTCATCGCCCGGGATTACGACAGCCGGATGTCGCCGGACACGGCGTTCTCCGGAATCATCGGCCGGGAATTTTTTGGCGATGGCCTGCTGATCATCAACTACCCGGAACGAACGCTGTCGTTCAGTCGGAAACTGGCGCTCTCGCCGACGGAAGCGCATGTGCTTGGCTACCAACGTGCATTCCGCGTGCCGGTCTCCATCGGCAGCGTGCAGACCGAAGGAAATCTCGACACGGGCGCCAACGTGACATTCGTCTTGCCGAAGTCGCTGTACAAGCGCGTTTCGGATGCGCCATTGCAACAGGCTGGACGCGGCCGGCTCACGAATTCACGAATCGAAACCATGCGCTCCATGGTTCGAGGACCCTTCCGGATCGGTGGGGTGACCCTCTCCAACGTGCCGGTTCGCGTATCGGATCACTATCCTGAATTATTGATAGGCGCGCACGCACTCCAGCACTTCGTCGTCATGATCGACCAGCGGTCAAAAAGCATCGCCCTGTGCAATTGATTTGTTGCCGTAAAAAACAGCGACCAGATCGTTCCATCCTCATCCAGTCACATTTCCGGAGCAAGACCATGGATCCTGTCATTTTCATCATTCCCCTCGTGCTTTTCCTCGGCCCCGTGCTGATCGTGCTGATCTTCCTTCGCTATCGTTACCTGCAGACGCAGGCGCGTTACGGCACCTTGCTGCAACTGGCCGAGAAGGGCGTGGAACTCTCGCCGCAAATGCTGGCGGAACCGCGAGTGGAATATTCCGAACGGCGGCGCGCGCTCGTCCTGATCAGCGCGGGAGTCGGTGTAATGGTGACGTTTGCGGCCTTGCCGGGTCACTTCGATAATGGCCTCGGTGTTGGCAGCCTCTGGGGGCTCGGCCTGCTGCCACTGATGATCGGAATGGGTTACCTCGCCAGTTGGTGGCTGAATCGGCGCGGTGACCTGCGTGGCTGACAGTGCCGCCGAGGCGCGCATTGATCGTGCGCTGGTGGCGCGTGTACTGCTGGGCGAGGATCGCAATGCGTTCGAGCAGTTGTTGCGCCGGCACCAGGGCATGGTGCGCGCGCAGTTGCGTCGCCTGCTGCACGGTGATGCGGCGACTGCCGACGACCTGGCGCAGGAGACTTTTCTGCTGGCATGGCGCAAGCTGGACCAGTTTCGCGGCGACGCGCGGTTTTCCACCTGGCTTTACCGTATTGCCTATTCGTGTTTCCTGCAGGCGCACCGAAAACAATCGCGGGTTATCGTCGGTGTGGACGCAGGCGATGTGGAGTGCCAGCCGGCGCCTGAGCCAGCGACGGACTTGCAACTGGATTTCGAGCGGGCGATGCGGCGGCTTTCATCTGCCGAGCAGAGCGTGTTGCTGCACTGCGTGCAAATGGGGCTCAGCCACGAGGAGGCCGCCTACGTGCTGGCGATGCCGCTCGGAACCGTGAAAACCCATGCGGTGCGCGGCAAGGCGAAATTGAAGGAATGGCTGGCGGCTTGGCGCGGGGCTGTCGGCGAGGAGCAGACAACATGAATCATGAGCGGGAAGATACGATCGAGGCATTACTGCGCCAGCAGTTCGACGGCCCGGTGCCCGACAAAGGTTTCAGTGAACGTCTGATGCAGCGGCTGCCGCAAAGCAGCCGTCGCGTCGCATGGCCGGTGTGGGGCGGAATGCTGATGGGCGCCGTCGCGTGTTGGCTGGCCCTGCTGCGCTCGCCGCTTTTGCGCATCGGCTGGTGGGACTGCATGGACAACCACTGGTCGGGACCAGCCATCACCGTGCTGCTGGTGATGCTGGGTATGGCGGCGCTGGCGTTGGCATGGGGCGTGGCGGAGGCTGATGATCGCTGAGTTGGGCGGACACGGACCCCGAGTCGGGGTCCCGAGTCCGGATCAGACTTCCAGCGAGGCAGGGTCGACTGTTCCTCCAGCCAGATGCGGTGACCGCCCACGCAGCGCCTTCTCGGCTTTCAGTGCACGCAGTGCGTTCGATCGGGAAGGCGAGGCATCCCGCCCAGTGTTGCGGAATCCACTTAAAGCGGTTTTTCGGCCTCCAGTTCCCAAAGCAGGTACGGCGGTTTGGCCGTGGCCTGCTTGCCGCGCAGTGTGCGAGAAACGGCGCGCATTTTGCGCGCCATCCGCTTCATGCCGGAATAATTCTCCGCCGAACCGCGGATGGCGCTGTACGCATCTCCACGCAGCGTCCAGTGCACGTCGAGCGCGCGGAACCTGCCACTGAATCCGTACACCTGCGCGGGTGGCTCGTGGCCGCAGAAGTATTCGTGGGTGTGCGCGGTCACGATATTGACGTGGGTGGGATCAGTGAAGGCTTCCGCATGGGGATAAGCGGGGGTGAGTGCGTAGAATCGCCCGCCCGGAGCGAGCACGCGCCAGATCTCGTTCATCAGCCGGATAAATGGAAAGCAGGTACCTGGCGGGTCGGGGGCAGGCAGGATTCGCGGTACGTGTTCGATGAAATCGAATGCGGATACCGAGCCGAAATGGTTATCGTCGAACGGGATCGGTCCGACGGCAAGGTTGGCTGCGCGGTAATCGAAGCCCGGTGCTTCCGCGAACGCGAGGATGTCCACGCCGCACAGTTGCCCGCGCTGGTAGGGGTTTCGCGGCCGTGTGCCGC
>JBOHYO010000264.1:0-12826 GCA_050737935.1 Rhodanobacteraceae bacterium | reverse complement strand
TTTTTCGAGGAAGGCGGGCGACGAAGGCCGAACGATCTCGTGCGCTGGCATCGGGAGAAAGGCCGGTATTTTTTCGACGGCTCGCGGCTGACCTGGGAGTATCCGCGCGCGGCACCCCCCGATGGTGAGCAGGTCGACCTGGTGGAAGTAATGGATGTGGCCGACGGCTTGATCCGGCACCACCGCATCTACTGGGGCTGGTTCGGCGTCGGGCAACTGGTGCGCAGCGCGTTGTCGAAGCAAACCCGGGATTGAGCGCCGATCGTCGCTGGCCGTTCGACGGGCGATCGGTGATGATGCGCGGATGCGCCGCGCCGCCCGCCTGTTCCTGATCATCCATGCGCTCCAGGGACGCCGCACAGCATTGCCGGCGCGGCGGCTCGCCGACACCCTGGGTGTGTCGCTGCGCACCGTGTACCGCGACGTCGCCGACCTGCAAACCTCAGGGATACCGATCGAGGGTGAAGCCGGTGTCGGCTACTTGCTGCGCAAGGGTTCGGACATTCCGCCGCTGATGTTTACCGGCGAGGAACTGGAAGCGCTGGTGGTTGGCAGCCGCTTCGTGCGTGCCTTTGCGGGCGAGGACCTGGCGCGGGGAGCGCAGTCGGCGCTGCTCAAGATCGATGCGGTGTTGCCCGCCGAGCTGCGCGGACGCGCGGAACGTTCGCGGGTATTCGTGCCGCAACGCTGGTACGAGGCGAAGTCGGGCATCGTCGATACGCTCCATGAGGCGATCGCCGCGCATCATGTTCTGAGCGTGGAATACCGCGACGCCGACGGTGCGAGCAGCAGCCGCGAGATAGAGCCGCTTTGCCTGGCCTGCTGGGGGGCGGTCTGGACACTGGGCGCGTGGTGCCGCCTGCGCCGCGGCTTCCGCAACTTTCGCCCGGACCGTATGCGCTTCAGCGCGACCGGGGAAACCTTCCCGGACGTGGCGGAGCGCGGGCTGGATGCCTATCTCGCCCAAGCCGGTGTTTCGCGTCAGAACATCGAATGAACTCCGGCGCAGGAATTGCATTTGCTTCCTGTATGAAGTAGTGTGTATAAGAACTTCATGAGGGAACCATCATGAAACAGCAGGCCGAACGGGTCGAAGACGCTGGCGGAAGCTATCACCCGCAGGCCGAATCCAATCTTGCGGGGCCAGCGCTGCGCGCGTTCTTCCGGTTGGCCGAGCGCTGGAAATTGCGTGTGGCGGATCAGCGCAAGTTGCTGGGCGATCCTCCGGAGTCGACCTTCTACAAATGGAAGCGCGAGCGCGACGGCGCGCTTTCGCACGACACGCTGGAACGGATCAGCTACCTGCTTGGCATCTTCAAGGCCTTGGCGATCCTGTTCCCGCAGCCGGATCGTGCCGACGAATGGCTGCGGCGGCCCAACGACGCACCGACCTTCGGCGGCCAGACCGCACTCGAGCGCATGCTGTCCGGCAACGTCGCCGATCTCTATGTCGTGCGGCAGTACCTGGATGCGCAGCGTGGGTGAGAAGCGGCGTTTGCCTGATGCCAGTGGCATCAGGCGCCGCTTCGAACGGGCGGCCATGGATGGCCGCACCGGCGCCCCGCACCATGGACGGTCGCTCGCAGGGTAAGGATCTCGGCATCCGAGAAGCGCCCCGCCCATACTTCCGCCATGTCGTCGAATGTCCCGCCCCTCCACCGCCTCCGCTGGCAACGTGCGTACCGGATCGTGCCCAGCCGCTTCCCGCCGGTCGGCGTGTTCGACGCGATCGCCGATCCGGACGACCTTGACGCGCTCTATCAAGTCGAGGCGCTGACCAATCCGCGCCTGCGCGAGGAACTGGGCGAGTTGTTCAACGAGTCGAAAGGGCACCGCGTCAGCGGGCCGGGCACGACACCATTGATGGCCGCGTTCACGCATGTGAATCCGGAAGGCAGCCGCTTTTCCGATGGCAGCTACGGCGTGCTGTACCTCGCGCACGAGTTCGACACCGCGGTCGAGGAAACCGTGTTCCACCGCGAGCAGTTCCTGGCTGCGACGCACGAGCCACCCATCGACCTGACCATGCGGACCTACGTGACGGGGGTGCACGGTACGGTCAACGACATCCGCGGCGGCTGGAAAGCCGAACACGATCCGGCGAGTTACGCAGCTTCCCGCAAACTCGGTGCGCACCTGCGCAAGCAAGGTTCCAATGGCATCGTGTACGACAGCGTGCGCTGCAAGGGTGGCGAATGCGCGGCGCTGTTTTATCCCGATCTCGCCAAGCCCTGCGTGCAAGGCAAACACCTGATGTATCGCTGGGATGGCGAAAGGATTGCGCAGGTGCTCGAAGTGAGCCCGGTGAAGCGCCCGCATTCGTAGGTCGGGTTGAAGCACCCACATTCGCAGGTTGGGTTGAACCCCGGACACGGTCCGGGGAGAAGCCCAACATCCGATCGCGTCCGGTAATTGAATCGTTGGGGTTCGCAAGAAGCCGCTCACCGCAACCTACCCGCTGTGGCCCGGATGAAGCGAAGTGCAATCCGGGACGTTGGGCTTCTCCCGGATTGCATCCGGGATCAACCCAACCTACGTGCTGGGAGGACCAGAAGATCGCGCAGGTGGTCGAAGTCGGCGCGGTGAAGCGCCCGCATTCGTGGGTCGGGTTGAAGCGCCGCATCTGTAGGTTGGGTTGAACCCCGGACACGTCCGGGGAGAAGCCCAACATCGGATCCCTTTGATGGTCAAAATCGCTGGGCTTCGCGAAGAGCCACTCAACCCAACCTACGCGCTACGCGATCAACCCAACCTGCGTGCTACACCTCGTCGGTCTTTTCCCAGCCCTCGCCGGTGCCGCGATGGATCGCGCGGTCGCCGGGTTGCACGTCGCTGGCGGGGAAGGCGGGCTGGTCCTTGAGGCGGGCGTAGATCGGCGTGAAGTCGGGCCGGGTGGCGTCCATCAACTGCTCGAAGCCGTCGATCACGAAATAGGTTTGCTGGTAGGTATCGATCTTGTAGCGGGTGCGCATGATGCGCTCGAGGTCGAAGCCGATGCGGTTCGGGGAATCCGATTCCAGGCAATACACCGACTCGCCCTTGGAACTGACGATGCCGGAACCGTAGATGCGCAGGCCTTCGGGGCTGTCGATCAGGCCGAACTCCACGGTGTACCAGTACAGCCGTGTGAGGTTCATCAGCGCGTCGGGGCCGAGCTTGAAAGCCTTGACACCGCCGCGGCCGTACGCCTGGACATAATCGGCGAACACGGGGTTCAGCAGCATCGGCACGTGGCCGAACAGGTCGTGGAACAGGTCGGGCTCGGAAAGATAGTCGAGCTGCTCGGGTTTCCTGATCCACCAGCTCACCGGGAAGCGCCGGTTGGCGAGGTGGTCGAAGAACACCTCGTCGGGCAGCAGCCCTTCTACGCCCACGATTTCCCAGCCGGTTCCGGCCTTCAGCACCTTGTTCAAGTCATCGAACTTCGGGATCGCATCCGGTGACATCCCGAAGCGCTGCTGGTTTTCGAGGAACTCGCGGCAGGCGCGGTCCTCCAGGATTTCGCGCTGGCGGCGGAACAGGGTGGCCCACACTTCATGGTCGGCGCGGGTGTAATCGTTCCACGGTTGTTCGACGATCCCGGTGGCATAAACCGGGATGTAGCCGCGATCGGTTTGCTGGTGCTCGACGCGCTGTGGCGTGTTCATGGCGGAACCCTCATCTGCATGGGTCCAGTGTAAGCCGTTGGGCGTGGGGCTGCGCGCGCCGGCATGCCCACGCTAAAGTAGCGTCCCGAAATTGGTTACGGAGGGCGCGGCGGCAACGCCGGCCGGAGAGACCTTGGGTGTTTGGCGTTGCGTGTGGCGATTTCCGCTGCTGCTGCTGGTGGCTTTCGCGGGATGCCTTGCGGCGATTCCCCTGTTGCCGCGCGGGCCGAAGCCCGGCACCGCGGGCGCCGCGCTGCTCACCAACTGGTCGCGCATTTTCCTGCGCGTCGCCGGCGTGCGCGTGCGACGGCTGGGCGAACCGCTGCACGATCCGGTGATGTTCGTCGCCAACCACGGCTCATGGATGGACATCACGGTGCTGCACGCGGTGCGGCCGGCGGATTTCGTGGCCAAGGCCGAGATCGGGCACTGGCCGCTGGTCGGCTGGATGGCCCGACGCGGCGGCACGATTTTCCACCGGCGCGGCAGCACCAGCTCGCTGGCCGCGGTGATGGCCGTCATGAGCGAGCGCCTGCGCGACGGGCGCAGCATCGCGGCGTTTCCCGAAGGCGGCACTGCGCCGCCGGGCACCCTCAAGGTGTTCCACCCGCGCATCCTGCAGGCAGCGCTGGATGTCGCGGCTCCGGTGCAGCCGGTGGCGTTGCGCTACCTGCGCGACGGACGGCCTTCGCTCGAGGTGTTGTTCACGCCGGGCGAGAGTTTCCTGCACAACGTGTTTCGCGTGCTCGCGGTCCCGTCGCTCACCGCCGAAGTGCACTTCCTGAAACCGGTGCTGTTCGACGCCGAAGGCGGCCGCCGCAGGATGGCCGAAACCGCACGAGCCGAAATCGCGCAGGTGCTGGGCCTGACGACATGAGGGACACGGTGCAATCGGATTTCCAGCCGTCGTGGTGGCTGAAGAGCCCGCACGCGCAATCGATCCTGGCATCGAGTTCGCTGCGCAGGATCCTGAGGCGGCGGCGTTCGCGCCGGCTGGAGCGCGATGCGGAATGGGTGACGCTCGATTGCGCGGACGACGTGCGGCTGACCGGTTGCCATACCGCGCAGACTGCCCTTGATCGACCACGCGGGCTCGCGGTGCTGTTTCACGGCTGGGAAGGCAGCACCCGTTCGACCTATCTGTTGCAGACCGGCGCGCGCCTGCTCGAGGAGGGCTGGGACGTGTTCCGGCTGAACTTCCGCGACCACGGCGGCAGCCACGCGCTGAACAGGGGAATCTTCCATTCCTGCCGCATCGACGAGGTGGTCAGCGCGCTGGGCTGGGTGCAACGACGGTATCCGGTTCGGCCGCTGACACTCACGGGATTTTCGCTGGGTGGCAATTTCGCGTTGCGGGTGGCACTGCGGGCGCCTGCCGCCGGGGTGGATCTCGCCCACGTCGTCGCGGTGTGCCCGGTGATCAACCCGCACTCCGGACTGTTCCAGCTCGAACATGCCCCGCGCATGTACCACGATTACTTCATGTGGAAGTGGCGGCGCTCGCTGCGCGCCAAGCAGCGAGCATTCGCGGACACCGAGTTGTTCACACGCGGTGACCTCGCCGGTACGTTGCGCACGCTGACCGAAGCCCTGGTTTTGCGGCATACGGATTTCGGTAGCCTCGACAACTATCTGGACGGCTATTCGGTGGCCGGCGATCGGCTCGCGGGGCTCGCCGTGCCGACTTCGATCCTGGCCTCGCGCGACGACCCGGTGTGTCCCGCCTCGGACCTCGAGGATATGGCGCTGCCCGCGTGCGTTGCGCTGACCGTCACCGAACGCGGCGGCCACTGCGGCTTCATCCGGAATTGGCATCTTGCCAGCTTCGCCGACGACTACATCGCGGCGCGCCTCGCTTCCGCGTAGCACGGACAATGCCCCCGCCGATGGAAGGACGCGTGGCGGATGGTGGCCGCCCTGCTCAATGTGCGGTTTGGCGGCCGGCAATCCATCGTGTGGGGATTCCAATCGCGCCGCAGGCATAATGCGTCGCTCTCGGGAGCTTGCAAACTCATCGGCACGGTGGCGCGTGCGCCGGCCGCTCTAAACGCGGCCACGCATGGATTCCGTCGCGCCGCGTGCGGTCTCCCCAACGGAAAACGGTATGCTCGAAGAATTGCTGCAACTGCACCGCAACGGGCGGCTCGACGAAGCCGAAGAAGGCTATCGCCGGCTGCTCGCGGACAATCCTGACAACGCCGAGGTGCTGCACCTCCTGGGGATCCTGCGCGGGCAGCGCGGCGACCTTCCCGAGGCGATGAAGCTGGTGCAGCGCGCCGGCGAACTCGATCCGTACAACGCCGCCAGCCGGCATACGCTGGGCGAGATGTACCTCTCCGAAGGCAGGCTCGACGAAGCCCATGCCGCCTACGACCAGGCGCGCCAGTTGAATCCGAATCTCGCCGCCGCGCATGGCGGCCTCGGGCAGGTGGCGCTGCTGCGCGGCGAACTCGACGCGGCCGAAAACCACTTCAAGGTCGCGTTGCGGGCCGACGAAAACGATGCGCAGGCGCTGACCGGTCTGGGCAACATCGCGCAGAGGCGCGGCGATCCGCAGCGCGCGCTGCAACTGCTCACGCAGGCCGCGGGCCTTGCGCCCGACGACCCGTTGATCCAGACCAGCTACGCCCAGGCCATGTTCGACCAGGGCATGCTCGATTTCGCGGCCAAGGCAGTCGACAACGCGCTCTCCGTCAAGCCTGATTATCCGCTGGCGCGAGTGCTGCGGGCGGAACTGCACGTGCGCAAGGGCGAGCTGGCGCCGGCGCTCGCGATCCACGAATCGCTGCTGGCGCGCGGCGAACAAGTGGGCCCGGCGCACACCGGTCTCGGCGACATTGCGCGCGCCCAGGGGCGCCTGGACGAAGCGATCGCGCAATACGACGACGCGCTTCGCGCGCAGCCGGGCCTGCATCCGGCCGCGATCCGCCGGGCCGACACCTTGGCTCGGCGCGGTCGCCTTCCGCAGGCGATCGACGACCTGCGCTGGCACGTCGCGAGTTACCCCGACAATCCGCGGGCGCACGCGCAACTCGCGCGCCTGCTGACCCAGGCCGGTCACTACGACGAGGCGCTCGCGGCATGGGACGGGGCGGAGGCGCGCTGGCCCGAAGACATCGATCTCAAGGCCCAGCATGCGTTGACGCTCGATCGCGCGGGCCGCACCGAGGAAGCCCTCGCCATGGCCGATGCGGCGGCGGCGTCGACGCGCCCCGCGCTCGCGATGTTGCGCGCGCGCGCAGCACTCGCGGCGGGCGACCCCGCCGCGGCCGTCCAGCGGCTGCAACGGATCGACGATGCCTCGCTCGCGGGCAAGCCGCGGCAGCTTGCTCGACGCCGGCAGCGGCTGCTCGGGCTCGCGTGCGATGCACTCGAACAATGGCCGGACGCGGCACGGGCGTTCCTGGAGGCCCAGCGCCTGAGCGGTGGCGATCTGCCCGCACTGCCCATCCTGGACAACGCACTGCAGGACGACCTGCAACAACTCGCCGGCGAACCGGAGTTGGTCGAAACGCGCGGCGAGGCGCCGGTATTCCTGTGCGGCCTGCCCGGCTCCGGCGTGGGCCAGGTCGCGGCCCTGCTGGCGGACCAGCCCGGCTGGTTCGTGCGCCGGGAGCGGTTCGAAACCGCTCCGGACTTCGTGAATGCGCCGTTCGACGCGCGCCTGCTGCAGCCGCTCGACCAGCAGGCACTGGCGATGCTGGCGCGGCGCTACCGGCGCCCCCTGCAACGTGCGGGCGTCGCGGATTCGAGACGCGTGGTGGACTGGATTCCGGCGCTCGATGCGCGGGTGCTGCCGGTGATCCGGCGCGCCCTGCCGGGTGCGCAACTGGTCATCGTGCAGCGCGAACCACATGACACGCTCATCGACTGGCTCGGGTACGGGTGGTCGGACGGCTTCGCGATTTCGGACCCGCTCGCGGCCGCCCGCTGGCTGCGGCTGGCGATGGCGCATCTGCAATTCGCCGCGACGCTGCTGCCGAGTTTTCGCGTGGATCCCGATCTGCTGGTGACGCCGGCCGCCAGCGACATGCGTCTTCGCCTCGGCGTGTTCCTGCATCTCGATGATCTCCAGCCCGGCCCGCTGGCGCGCGGGGCGGGAAGGGGCCGCGGCGGACTTCCGGTCAGCTTCCCGGTCGGCCATTCCACCCATTACCGCGAGGTGTTCTCCGAAGCTTTCGCGGTCCTCGATGGTTGAGACCTTGTCCATAAATAACGAAACCGTTCGTGTTGAGCGTAGCGAAGCGAAGCTTCGCGAAGTCGAAACACCCGAATTCCACATCGTGTGGCACTTCGACTTCGCGCCTTTGGCGCTACGCTCAGTGCGAACGGATGTTTACGGACAAGTTCCAAGTTCGACCGCGGGGATTGCCGCAGCTTGAATTTCGTCGCAGGGGCCACGCCCCCTCACCCCGACCCTCTCCCCGGCGGGGGGAGGGAGACAAGGCGGGCGGCGCTCGGCGGAGTGGGGAGGGACTGCCAAACTGCGGCGCCACCGGATCGCGCTTTCGCCTTCCCGTAACACTCCAGAGGCTAGGCTGGGCGATCCATGCCGAAGGAAGGATCGTCATGCCCGGATTGCCCTGCCGTGCGGTCGTCCTGGCCGCCATCCTGGCCGGGCTTTCGTTCGCTGCGCGTGGCGCGGCGCCGCTCCAGCACCTTGCGGTGCCCGCCGGCTTTCACGTCTCGATCTACAGTGACCAGGTTCCCAACGCACGTGAAATGACACTGGGTACCAGCGACACCGTATTCGTGGGCTCGATGCGGGAAGGCAAGGTCTACGCGCTGACCGGCAGGGATCCGGATGGGCGCGCGAAACACGTCTACGTGATCGCGAAGGATCTCGAGATGCCGGCGGGCGTCGCCTTCCACGACGGCGCGCTGTACGTGTCTGCGGTCAGCAGGATCCTGAAGTATCCGGACATCGAGGCGCACCTCGCCGATCCCCCGAAGCCCGTGGTCGTCACCGACAAGCTGCCGTCCAAGACCCACCACGGCTGGCGCTTCATCGCGTTCGGCCCGGACGGCAAGCTGTACGTGCCGATCGGAGCGCCCTGCAACATCTGCGATCCGGGCAAGGATTTCGCGAAGATCATCCGCATGAACCCCGACGGCAGCGACTGGCAGACCGTCGCGATCGGCATCCGCAATACCGTCGGCTTCGACTGGCAGCCGGGCACCCACGCGCTGTGGTTCACCAACAACGGTCGCGACACGATGGGCGACAACGTGCCCGATGATACGTTGAACCGAGTCGACAAGCCCGGCGAGAACTTCGGCTATCCGTATTGCCACGCCGGCAACGTGCTCGACCCCGATTTCGGCAAAGGCCATTCGTGCGACGCGTTCGCGCAGCCAGCGCTCCGGCTCGGCGCGCACGTCGCCTCGCTGGGGATGCGCTTCTACGTCGGGCGGATGTTCCCGGCCTCGTACCACGATGCCATCTTCATCGCCGAACACGGTTCCTGGGACCGCTCCCGGAAGTCCGGCTACCGGGTGATGGCGGTGCACGTCGCGAAGGACGGCAAGGTCACCGGTTCCAAGCCGTTCCTCTCCGGTTTCCTGGATGGCCAGAAGACCTTGGGCCGCCCGGCGGACGTGCAGCCGCTGCGTGACGGCAGCCTGCTGGTCTCCGACGACGACAACGGGGTGATCTATCGGATTACGTATTCCCCAACCAGGTGATGCAGGAGCGCGCCATGCGCGCGACGCTGCGCATTCAGCCCTCCCCTTCAAGGGGAGGGTTGGGAGGAGATGGGTTTCATTGATGTCGGTACTGCGAGACCCATCCCCATCCCGGCCTTCCCCTTGAAGGGGAAGGAGACAAGCTCGCGCCCCTCTCCCGCGCGGCCGCATACGTAGACCCATAGACATATAAGCACCGGAACTAATCATGCAGATCCACAGCAACAGTTTCGAAAACGAGGCGCCGCCAAAGTAATGCAGGAGCGCGCCATGCGCGCGACGCTGCGCATTCAGCCCTCCCCTTCAAGGGGAGGGTTGGGAGGAGATGGGTTTCATTGATGTCGGCACTGCGAGACCCATCCCCATCCCGGCGTTCCCCTTGAAGGGGAAGGAGACAAGCTCGCGCCCCTTTCCCGGCAAGCGCACACACCGACTCAAGAGCACCGGAAAAACCAATCATGCAAATCCACAGCAACAGCTTCGAGAACGGCGCCGACATTCCAGCCGAGTTCGCATTCGGCAAGCCGGGCACCGGCGACGAGAAGATCGCGCTTGCGGGCAACCGCAACCCGCACCTCGCGTGGAGCGGCGCACCCGTCGCGGCGAAGTCGTTCGCGCTGGTGTGCATCGACGGCGATGCGCCCAGCAAGGGCGACGACGTCAACCAGGAGGGCCGCGTCGTGCCCGCGGACCTGCCGCGGGTGGATTTCGCGCACTGGTTGATGGTCGACATTCCGTCCACGTGCACCATGATCGCGGAAGGCGCCTGCAGCGACGGTGTCGTGCCGCACGGCAAGCGGCGGCCCGAAGGTCCTGCCGGCTCGCGACAGGGACGCAACGATTACACCGGCTGGTTCGCGTCCGACCCCGACATGGCGGGTGAATACTTTGGCTACGACGGTCCGTGCCCGCCGTGGAACGACGCGCTGCCGCACCGCTACCGCTTTCGCGTGTACGCGCTGGACGTGCCGCGACTGGACCTTCCGGAAGTGTTCGGCTGGCCGGAACTGCAGGGTGGGCTGCGCGGTCATGTATTGGGTGAGGCCGAATGGCTCGGCGTCTACAGCATCAATCCGGAGGCGGGGCAATGAATCGCGGGCCGCTCGAAAGCTGCCCGTTTCCGCGGGTGTTTTCCGGTTCAGCCCGGCTACCGCAGGATCGTCTCGTGGAGCGATTCCGTTGCCCCGATGAGGGGCTTACCAACAGGCATCATCGCGCCGATCGGGCGTGACCATCAGGAGAAGGACCATGGACAACGAAATCAGCAACGAGAGCGGACGCACGGCGCCTGCGCACGAGCGCATCGAGCGCACGGCATCGCGCATCAAGGAAGGCACCAGCAGCGTGGTGGGTGGTGCCAAACAGAAACTGGACAGCGCCGCCGACCACGTCGAATCCGGTTTGCACCGTGCCACCGATGCCAGCGCGCGCGGTGCGCGGCAAGCCACCGACAAGGCGGAAGAATGGCGCGACCGTGGCGCTGCGCTTGCCTCCGACGCGCGCCTGCGGACCGATGCCGCGCTAGGCAGCATGCGCGAATTCGTGCGCGAGAAACCCGTGCAGTCGGTGGCGATCGCACTCGCCGCGGGATGGCTGGTTGGACGCCTGCTGAGCCCGCGCCGCTGATCCACGCGCCTCACCCGAGCGGGGCGGGAGTGGACGGGTAGCCAGGGGCACGCGCCGAACCGGCGCAATCCGATTCGGCGGACGACGCATCCGTGCTGGCCGCGGGTGTTCGCCTTGCAGGCCCGGATGGTCGCCACGATTGCTGGACGCGCATCTTCACCTGGCTCTCATGGCGACTGGTGCAACAATGCTCCGGACCCATTGGCCCGCGCCCGCAGCGGAGGGGAGCCCGCAATGCCGCCGTCGAGATCGTCCGGTAAGTACCAGGCCGCGGGAGTTCGCCCGCCGATCCAGCCGCGTTCGCTGCAACCGGCGCAACCGGGACGCCGGCCAACAGCCTTCGATCGCCGACGCGTTCGGCGGCTGCGTTCGCTGCGCCTGCCGCTGCGCATCCTCATGCTGCTGGCAATCGCAACCGTCCTGGTGCTCGCGCATTCACTGCTGATCCCGCTGGTGCTCGCGGCGTTCATAGCGCTGGGACTCAATCCGATCGTCGCGGGGCTGCACCACCTCTACGTCCCGCGTCCGCTCGGCGCCCTGCTGGTGATGATCCTGCTCGCGGCGGTCCTCGCCGGCACTGCGGTGGGGGTGAGCGCGCCGGCCGCGAAGTGGATCCGCGAAGCGCCGAGCATCGTCCACGATGCCAGCTACAAGTTGCGGCGGATGACCCGCCCGATTGCAAAGGTCAGCAAGGCGGCATCCGAATCGCTGGCGGGCGTCAGCGGGCAATCCGCGCCCAAGACCCAGGCGCCGAAGCCGAGCGGATTCTCCTTCGGCAACATCGCCGAGGCCGCGCCGGGCATCGTGGTCGCGGTGCTGACGGTGGCGTTGCTGGTGTTCTTCTTCCTGAGCTACGGGCGCGACGTCGCGGCACATCTGGTCACGGCGATGCCGGGATTCGGCTACCGACGAATCGCATTGCGCCTGATCCGCGGCATCCAGGTCGAGTTCTCGCGCTACCTGCTGACGGTGACGGTCATCAACTGCTGCCTGGGCCTTTTGACCGCGGCGATCATGTGGGCACTCGACGTGCCCAACCCCTTGTTGTGGGGCGGATTGGCGACGTTGCTCAACTTCATGCCCTACGTTGGCGCCGTCACCAACACCCTGCTGCTGGTGGTGGTGGGACTGCTGAACTTCCCGACGCCGCTGCAGGCGCTGGCCCCCGCCGCATGCTTCGCGGTGCTGGCCGCGCTCGAAGGCAACGTGGTCACGCCGATGATCATGGGCACCCGGATGCGGCTGTCACCGCTCGCGATCCTCGTGTGGCTGCTGATCTGGGCCTGGATGTGGGGCATCCCGGGTGCGCTCCTGGCCGTGCCGATGCTGACCTGCCTGAAACTGATCACCGAATGGCTGCCGGGCTGGCAGTGGTTCGCGAAGATGGTGGAGCGGTAGGAAGCAGGGAACAGCAAGCAGCCCAGGATGCAGCCGCGCAGTGGCGGAATCCGGGGTGTGGTGCGAGAACATTTCCCGGATTGCGCTTCGCTTCATCCGGGCTACGAGCTGACAGGACGCAGGCTTCTGTAGGGGCGCGCCATGCGCGCGACCGGGCGGCCTTGCGGCAGGTCAAGCGCCGCCGCTTCGAACGCGGCAAAATACCCAAATGAGTACGCAGGCGGCGCAGGCCGACGAAACCCGCAACAACCCGGCGCGTGCGCACGCGGCGCAGCACCGCATTGGCGAGGCCGAGGCGGTATACCGCGAGATCCTCGCGGGCGCGCCGGATACGCCGGAGGCGCTGAACTTCGTCGCGATGTGCGAGCTGTCGCGGGGCGAATTTGCATCCGCGCAGCGTGACCTCGAACGCGCCGCGCACCTCGAACCGACCCAACCGGAAATCTGGAAGAACGTCGGCATCGTGCACC
>JBOHYO010000263.1:0-1959 GCA_050737935.1 Rhodanobacteraceae bacterium | reverse complement strand
AAGGACGAAGCCGCGCAAGGGCGGCTGCGCGACCATGCGCCCGATCTCATGATCGTGATCGCCTATGGGTTGATCCTGCCGAAAGCGGTACTCGCGATCCCGCGCCTGGGCTGCTGGAACGTGCATGCATCGCTGCTGCCGCGCTGGCGCGGGGCGGCGCCGATCCAGCGCGCGATCCTCGCCGGCGACACCGAGACGGGAGTGTGCCTGATGCAAATGGAAGCCGGGCTGGATACGGGGCCGGTGCTGCAGTCGGCGCGCACGCCAATCGCGCCGGAGGACACCGGCGGTTCCCTGCACGACCGGCTGGCAGAACTCGGCGCGCAAGTGCTCGCCGATGGATTGCAGCGCGCTTCGCGCGGCGAAACGCTCTCTGCCACGCCCCAATCCAGCGAAGGCGTGACCTATGCGCACAAGCTCGACAAGGCCGAGGCGAAACTCGATTTCACGCGGCCCGCTGCCGAACTGGAACGCAAGGTGCGCGCATTCGATCCCTGGCCCGTCGCGGAAGCGGAGATTGGCGGCGAACGCGCGAGGATCTGGTCGGCGGTTGCGCTTGCTCCGAGTCCCGAGTCCCGAGTCCCGAGTCCCGGACTGATCGTTACGGCTTTGAAGCGCGGCATCGACATCGCCTGTGGCGAAGGGGTGCTGCGTATCCTGAAAGCGCAGCGGCCGGGCGGGCGGGTGATCAGCGCTGCCGATTACCTGAACGCCCGTGCGGAATTGAAGGCGCCGTAGCGGGCATTGCCCGCCGATGGCGGACGGTGTGGCCCTGCGAATGCCGGCCGTTCAACGCCCAAAATGGCGCCATTTGTCCGTTGAAACGCTTGGCGACGACCTGACCGATGGGAGCGCAATGAACCGACCCGTTACCGCCCGTGATCTCGCCGCCGAGTGCCTGGCCGAGGTGGCGCTCGGCGGCTCATCGTTGCGCGAACGCCTGAAGCCTGCGCAGGCGAAGCTCGCTGATCCGCGCGACCGCGCGCTGCTGACGGCGCTCGTGAACGAGGGCGCGCGCTGGTGGTTGCGCTTCGATCGGGCGCTGGATGACCTGCTGCGGCAACCGCTGCGCCAGCGCGGCCCCGCACTCCACGCGTTGCTGGTGCTCGGGCTGGTGCAGTTGGAAATCCTGAAGTTGCCACCGCACGCCGCAGTCGCGGCCACGGTCGAGGCAACGCGAGCGCTCGACCGCGGCGGTTTCGCGAAGCTGTTGAACGCGGTGCTGCGCCGCTGGCTGCGCGAGCGAGATGCACGCAACGCACGGCTCGACCGGGACGCACAAGCCCGCACGGCCCACCCCGCTTGGTTGATCGACGCGCTTTCCCGCGACTGGCCGGACGATGCCGACGAGATCCTCGCCGCGAACAACCAGCCGGCCGCGCCAATGTTGCGCGTGAACACGCGCCGCGCAACGCGCGACGAGGCGATCGCGAAGCTTTCCGGCGCGGGATTCGAAGTTCAGGCGCACCCTTTCCTCGAGGATGCCGTCACGCTCGCCGCCAGCACGGACCCGAGCCGCCTGCCCGGCTTCGCCGATGGCCTGTTCTCGGTGCAGGATGGCGCCGCGCAGATCGCCACCGATGCGCTCGACCTTCGCGATGGCCTGCGGGTGCTGGACGCCTGTGCCGCACCGGGCGGCAAGACCTGCCACGTGCTGGAACGCGCGCGTGTGGAACTGCTCGCGCTGGAACGCGACCCGCGACGCGCCGAATCGATCCAAGCGAACCTCGAGCGCCTCGGCCTGCACAGCGAATTACAGATCGGCGACGCCGGCACGCCCGCGGACTGGTGGGACGGCAAGCCGTTCGATCGCATCCTGCTGGATGCGCCGTGTTCGGCCACCGGCGTGATCCGCCGCCATCCGGACATCAAGTTGCACCGGCGAGCCGGTGACATCGCGCCGCTTGCCCGCGAACAGTCGCGTCTGCTTTCCGCGTTATGGCCGCTGCTGGCCGAAGG
>JBOHYO010000262.1:0-6262 GCA_050737935.1 Rhodanobacteraceae bacterium | reverse complement strand
GAACACGCCGCCCGGCTTCAGCGCGTCAAACACCTGCTCGTCGAACTTCTTCATGTCCACGGGCCCCATGAACGGGTCGTGGTAGTCATGGTAGTTCTCGGAAGTGAATACGATGTCCACTTTCTGCGGCACGCTCAACATCGCCGCCGGTTGCTTCAGCAGGCTGACGTTCGTATAGGTCTTCTTCACCAGGCCCTGCCAGTTCGCGAAGCTCTTGGCGGAGAACTTCGCCATCTCGTCCGGCCATACCGTGTACACGTGGCCCTGGGGGCCGACGACCCTGCTGAACACGCGCGTCCAGTATCCGGATCCCGGAACCAGCTCCAGCACCTTGTCGCCGGGTTTGACGCCGGTGAAGGTCATCACCTCCGCCATCTTGCGGCGCGCATCGTCCTTGCGGTCGGCGGCGCGCGCGGGGTCCTTGATCGCCTGGGTGATGTAGGCGGGCACCTTGCTGGCGCTCGTCGCGGGCGCGGCTGCAGGGGCAGCGGACTGCGCGGTCGCTGCCAGCGGCAACAACAAGGCAGCGATCAGGGAAAACCCGGGCTTGTGCATGGCCATCTCCTTGCGGTCAGGGACTGCCATTGTGCTACCAAACCGGCGGGCCTGCCGAAACGGACGGATCGCGGCTTTGACAGGTTGGTTCTGAGCGCAGCGAAGCCCGACGGCAGTCGCGGTTCACCCAAGTCGCCAGCGATGCCGCGGCCCCTACCGCTTCCGGACGTTGGGCTTCTCCCGGAGCAAGTCCGGGATCAACCCAACCTACCCCAGCGAGTTGCAGATCGGCGGCTCTTGTAGGTTGGTGCTGAGCGCAGCGAAGCCCAACAAGGGAAACACGCACGACGCGGCAGTCGCGTAACGGAGTCCGCGGCCCGCCCGTTCCCGGTTCATTCGGGGCCGCCATGCCCATGCAGCCACTCGAGCGCCCGGTCCTCGGATTCGAAGACGTTGCTGATGAACCCGCGGTTCATGCCGAAGATGACGCCAAACCGATCGGGCGCAATGAACTCGGGCCGGGTCAACAGCGCCACCCGCACGCTGCCCCGTCCGGCGCGCGCCCATTCGCTCATCAACCAGTAACGCGCGTCCACGGAGGGCGGCTCGACCCCGGTGATCCCGGAGATGTCGACGAGCAGCTTGTCCAGCCCGCGCTGTTTGGTCCGGACGATCGCATCGGTGATCCGGTGCACGCCGTCTTCCAGCGCCTGTTCTCCGGTCAAGCGGAAGCAGGCGACCTGTCCGACCACTTCGTACGACGCGCTCCCCACGGGGCACCTGCCGGGCGAAGCCCTGAACCCGGCTAGATGGTAGCACCCGGCGAGCTTCTGCGCGCTCCCGATGGCGGCATCTCATCTTCACGTCCGCGCCTGCGGGATCGATCGGGGCGCGCTTGGGTCCGCGCCGTCAACCTGCCACGGCAAACCCGTTGCGGCCGGCGAGTTTGGCACGATAAAGCGCCGCGTCCGCCTCCTTCACCCAATCGGCGATGCTGTGGTAGGCCGCGCTGCCTTGCGCCACGCCAATGCTCACGGTGCAACGCAAGCCTGGAGCATTTTCGAGCAGCGAGCACGCGACGCCCGAGCGGATGCGCTCCGCCACCCGTTCGGCGGCCTCGATCTTGGCGCCGTCCAGCATCACCACGAATTCGTCACCGCCGTAGCGGCCGGCCAGATCGCCTTTGCGGAGATTCCTGCGGATGATCGCGCCGACCCGGCGGACCACCTCGTCGCCGGCCGCATGTCCGTGCTGGTCGTTCACCCGCTTGAAGTGGTCGATGTCGATCAGCAGCATCGCCGCGTCAGCCGCTTGCGGCTGCGTGGTCGACGCAGCCACCGCCTCCTCCCAGTAGCGACGGTTCAACAGTCCGCTGAGGCTTTCCACGCTGCTCATCCGCAGCAACAGGCGGTTCTGCCGACGTACCCTCTGGGTGAGTCGGTAAAGAATGAGGCTCAGCGTGGCCGGGAACATTACCAGCAACGGTACCGAAGCCAGCAGTTCGAACATGTCCGTGGCCGGTGAAAACGGCATGCCGCCGGCCACCGCGACCACGCCGCAGCCCAACGCCATCATGCCCAGGCCACGCGCCAGCAGCGGGGTTCCGCCGATGGCCATGAGCGCCATCGAATAGGTCGTAATCAACGTTACGGATGGCAACAGGTTGAACCGCATCAGCGCGATCCACATGCCACCCATCGCGACGTCCAACATGAAGCATCGTTCGTCGACTTCGATGGGCCGGGCACTGCGATGCAGGATCACCCGCACCGCGTGCGGCCAAACCAGGCCATGCAGCAACAACAGAATCCACACCGCCACTGGCGCGCCTTGCCGGTACAGCACGCTGCCCACCGTGATGGCGCCCAGCGCGAGACCAACGGTGCGCAAGCCATGCGAACGCCGAGCCACGTGACGGACCTCGTCGGGTCCGGGCGGTTCACGCATTGGCATCGCGTCGATGGACATGGATGGACGGCTTCTCGATTTTTTGCCTACGGTTCCCGCAGCAAAACCGATGCCATGAATCCGTTCCACCGAACGCCGATGCACGTTCGCGCCGATTCCTGTGACCCGAAACACGTCTCGAGACAGTTGTTCACCCGGCGCGACAGCCAAGTCCGTGTTTCGCCTGTCGCGTCGCGGCAATGTGCCGAACTGTGAACATCCGGGGGGTGTCGCGCAATGTCGGCGAATGCACGGCTGCGCGGCGTCGATGTTCCCGCGCTATGGCTGTCGTGCAGCCTGGACCAGCGTGAACGATGCATGACGCGTCGCCGTCGAATCGCCGCCGACGTGCACATCGAACCGCCCCGGCTCGGTGCCGAGCGTCATGTCGAGGCGATGGAACGCCAGCGTTGCCGGCGTAATCATGAAGGTCACATTTCGTGACTCGCCCGACGCGAGTGTCACGCGCTGGAAGCCGCGCAACTGGCGGACAGGCCGGCTGACATCGGCGACCTCGTCGCGGATGTACAACTGCGCGACCTCGGTTCCCGCGCGCTTGCCGGTATTGGTGACCCGCACCGTCGCGTGCAGGCTGCCGCCGGGCGCGAGGATCTTGCTGTCGAGCTGCACCGGGCCGAATGCGAACGTGGTGTAGCCGAGACCGTACCCGAACGGGTACAGCGGCGTGTTCGGGACGTCGACGTAGCGACTCGTGTATTCCGGCTTGGCCGGATCGAACGGCCGGCCGGTCTCGAGGTGCGCATAATGGATCGGCACCTGGCCGAGCGTGCGCGGAAAAGTGATCGGCAGTTTTCCGGAAGGATCCGCGTCGCCGAACAAAAGATCGGCGACGGCGTGTCCGCCCTCGTCCCCCGGCAGCCACGCTTCCAGGACCGCGTCGGCGTGATCGTGCAGCCACGGAATCGTCAGCGGTCGGCCGTTGACCAGCACCACCACGATCGGAACGCCCGCCGCCTTCACCGCCTTGGCGAGTTCGAGCTGCCGGCCGGGAAGATCGATGCGGGCGCGACTGTTGCCTTCGCCAATCATCGGGCGATCCTCCCCGAGCACCAGCACCGCAACCCTGGAAGCCTTGGCGAGTTGCACGGCCGCCGGAATTCCGGACGCGTCATCGCCATGGAGGTCGGGGCCCTTCGCAAATGCCACGTCGACGTTCTTGCCGGCAACCTCCCGGATGCCATCCAGGATCGTCACCACGTCGCGCGGCTTGCCCACTGCCGGCATCGGTCCCTGCAGGGTCTCGCGCGCTTTCGCCAACGGACCGATCACGGCGATGCGGCCGTGCCGCTGCAACGGTAGGGTGCCATTGCGGTTTTCCAGCAGTACCATCGACTCGCTTGCGATCTTGCGCGCCAGCGCGCGATGCTGCGGCGACAAGGTGACGCGCTTGGCCGTGGCGCGATCGCCGTAACGGAACGGATTGTCGAACAGGCCGAGCTTGTACTTTGCGATAAGCACGCGGCGCACGGCAGCATCGAGCTCGGCCTCCGGCACCTTGCCGCTGCGCACCAGTCCGGGCAATTCCTTCAGGTAGGTGCCGCTGTGCAAGTCGATGTCGACGCCCGCGTGCAAGGCCAGCCGTGCAGCTTCGGCGCCGTCGTGGGCGATCCCGTGCTGCTGCAATTCGGGAACGGCGTCGTAATCGGACACCACCACCCCCTTGAACCTCCACTGATCGCGCAGGATGCCGGTCAGCAGCGCGCGGTCGGCGGTCGCCGGCACGTAATCGAGCGCGACGAATGCCGCCATCACCGAACCGGCGCCCGCGTCGACCGCTGCGTGATACGGAGGCAGATACACGTCGCGAAACTCGCGCGGCGGAATCCATGCCGAGTTGTAATCGCGGCCAGCCTGCACCGCGCCATAGCCCGCGAAATGCTTGACCGTCGCCATCATCGTGTCTGGCGCGGAAAGGTCGTCGCCCTGGAATCCACGAACCTGCGCCCTGGCCATCGCGCTGCCCAGGAACGGGTCTTCGCCCGCGCCTTCCACCACCCTGCCCCAGCGCGGGTCGCGCGTGATGTCGACCATCGGGCAGAACGTCCAGTCGACGCCGGACGCGGTCGCCTCGACCGCCGCCGCGCGATCGACCCGTTCGACCAGCGCCGTATCCCATGTCGCCGCCATCGCCAGCGGCACCGGGAAGATCGTCGCGAATCCGTGGCACACGTCGCCCATGAACCATAGCGGGATCTTCAGCCGCGACTGCATCGCGAGCTGCTGCATCCGGTGGGTATAGGACACGACGTCCGTGCCCTGCAATACCCCGTTGGTGCCGCCCACCAATCCCTTCTCGATCCGTTGCTCGAGATTCTCGCTGCCGGAGCCGAGGATCGTAAGCTGCCCGACCTTCTCCTCGACCGTCATCCGCTGCAGCAGGGCGTCTACGAACGCCTGCATCGTCTGGTCGTCGTGCCGCACCGGCGCAGCATCGGCCGCGAGCACCGGTCCCGATGCCGCCGACAACAGCAGTGCGAGAACGGCGGGGGCGATGCGGATCATGCGCAGATTTCCGTGCGACGAATTCCCGCATCCTAACGCGCTGACCGCGCGATGCGGCGCCTGGTTTGCCGCGCCACCGGAACCTATGGCGTTCGAAAAATAACCTCGTCATTCCGGACGAGTCCACGAGTGGGCGAAATCCGAACGCCGAAGGCGCCGCCTGCGTCATCGTTGGGCTTCGCTGCGCTCAGCACCAACCTACGCGGCTCTGTAGCTTGGGCTGATCCCGGGCTTGTTCCGGGAGAAGCCCAACAATCGTCCCTCGGGGCGAGCACCATGGACGGCGCGAGTCAATCCAGTTTCGAGCCCTTGCATCAACTCTGGATTCCGGGTTCCCGCGGAATGACTATGTAGCGTCTACGCCTTGAGCCGCCAACCGGTGCGGAAGATCCACCACACGCCCGCGAGGCACAACACCAGGAACCCCAGCGTCGCCGCCACGCTGATGCCGATGTTGACGTCGGCAAGGCCGTAGAAACTCCAGCGGAAACCCGAGATGAGATACACCACCGGGTTGAACAGCGTCACCTTCTGCCAGAAGGGCGGCAGCACGTGGATCGGGTAGAAACTCCCGCCGAGAAAGGTCAGCGGCGTAATCACCATCAGCGGCACCACCTGCAGCTTCTCGAAGTTGTCCGCCCAGATCCCGATGATGAATCCGAACAGGCTGAAGGTGACCGTGGTCATTACCAGGAACGCGATCATCACCGCCGGGTGCGCGATCGAGTAGTCGACGAACAGCCGCGCGGTTCCGAGGATGATCAATCCCACGACGGTGGCCTTGGTCGCCGCCGCGCCCACGTAACCCATCACCACCTCGATGTAGGACAGCGGCGCCGAATGCACCTCGTAGATCGTGCCCACGAACTTCGGGAAGTAGATACCGAAGGACGCATTGGAGACACTCTGCATCAGCAAGGAGAGCATCACGAGCCCGGGGAGGATGAAGGCGGCGTAGCTGACGCCTTCGACGCGGGTGATCCGAGCGCCGATCGCCGAGCCGAATACCACGAAGTACAGCGACGTCGATACCACCGGTGAGAGCACGCTCTGCATCAGCGTACGGCCGGTGCGCGCCATTTCGAAGCGGTAGATCGCGCGAACGCCGTGCAGGTTCATGCGCCCTCCCTCACCAGGTCCACGAAAATCTGTTCCAAAGAATCCTGCCGCGTGCTCAGGTCCTTGAAGGCGATGCCGGCCGACGCAAGATCCCCCAGCAGCGAAGTGATCCCGGTGCGCTCGCCCCGGGTGTCGTAGGTATAAATCAATTCGTCGCCCTTGCCACTGAGTTCCAGCG
>JBOHYO010000261.1:0-16025 GCA_050737935.1 Rhodanobacteraceae bacterium | reverse complement strand
GCGCTGCGCCGCTGCGCCTTGGCCTCGTCCGAACGCGCGAACTCGAGCTGCCGCAGGTATTCGGGTTCGACGCCCGTGACGTAGCGGCCTGAAAAACACGAGTCGTCGAAGTGCTTCAGGTTCTCGTTGCCCTCGGCTACGGATTCGATCAGGTCGGGAAGATCCTGGTACACCAGCCAGTCCGCACCGATCGTCTCCCGAATTTCCTCGAGGCTGCGGCCGTGCGCGACCAGCTCCGCGGGCGCCGGCATGTCGATGCCGTACACGTTTGGATAGCGCACCGGCGGCGCGGCGGATGCGAGGTAAACCTTGTTCGCGCCCGCATCGCGCGCCATCTGGACGATCTGGTGCGAGGTGGTGCCGCGCACGATGGAATCGTCCACCAGCAGTACGTTCTTGTTGCGGAATTCGAGCGGGATGGGATTGAGTTTGCGGCGAACCGAGCGTACCCGTTGACCCTGCCCCGGCATGATGAAGGTGCGACCGATGTAGCGGTTCTTGACGAAGCCTTCGCGGAACGGCACGCCCAGCGCGGTTGCGAGCGTCGAACCCGCGGTACGCGAGGTGTCCGGGATCGGGATCACCGAGTCGATGTCGTGGTCGGGGCGCTCGCGCAGGATCTTCGCGGCCAGCTTTTCGCCCATCCGCAGGCGCGCCTTGTACACCGACACGTCCTCGATCATCGAGTCGGGACGTGCCAGGTACACGTACTCGAAGATGCACGGCGCGTGCACGGCGCCTTCCGCGCAGCGCCGCGCGGACAGCGTGCCGTCGAAGCCCATGAACACCGCCTCGCCCGGCGCCACGTCGCGAATACGGCGGAATCCCAGGATATCGAAGGCGACTGATTCGGAGGCGCAGGCGTATTCCTTGCCCTGGGGCGTGTCGCGCTCGCCCAGCACCAGCGGGCGGATGCCGTGCGGATCGCGAAACGCCAGCACGCCGTAGCCGAGGATCATCGCGACGCAGGCATAGCCGCCCTTGGCGCGCGCATGCACCGCGGCGACCGCCTTGAACAGTTCGTCGGGCTCCAGCGAATGGCGGTCCTGGATCTGCAGCTCGTGCGCGAGGATGTTGAGCAGGATCTCCGAGTCGGAGGCGGTGTTGATGTGGCGGCGGTCGTTCTCGAACATCTCGCGCCGCAACTGCTCGGTGTTGATGAGGTTGCCGTTGTGGGCGAAGGCGATGCCGTAGGGCGAATTGACGTAGAACGGCTGGGCTTCCTCGGAATCCTCGGCCCCCGCAGTCGGATAGCGGCAATGGCCGATGCCCGCGTGGCCCTTCAATTCCTGCATGTCACGCGCCGAAAATACGTCGCGCACCAGGCCGGGGCCGCGGCGCATGTGCAGCTTGACGCCATCGAAGGTGGCGATTCCCGCCGCGTCCTGCCCGCGGTGCTGCAGTACCGTCAACGCGTCGTACAACGCGGTGGCGACTTCGGTCCTGCCGACGATGCCGATGATTCCGCACATGGATAGGTCGTGCCTCGCAGAGCCCGAATGTTGCGCTTCGCACCTTGGGGGTCATGCTTCCACAACTCCCGGCTTGGGCGCACGTTTTTCGTGCGACCAAGACCGCCCCCTCGACTCAAGGGGGCACAAACCGTGCAAGTCCGCCATTGCTGGATTGGAATGTCTCCATCCAAGCCAAGCCGACTCGCCTCCGGCAGCCGCTATTGTCCCACATCGCCGTGATCCGGGCCGTGCCCGGGCGCACGTCCCGACCGGGGCGACGCAGCAGGTCGGCCGGCTTGCTTCTTCTCCGCGGATATGGGGACCTGCGACAGCGCGGGCAAGGCCTCGCCGCCGATCTCGAGATAGTGCGTCACCTCGGCAGGAAGTCGCGTGGCGAACCACGCCGCGCCACCCTCGAACGCCGGTAGCAATGTGGACTGCCGCCACCATGCGGCCGTCCGCGGCACCGGCGTGAAGCCGAGCATCAGCACCGCGAACGTCACCAGCAGCCCTCCCCTGGCCAAGCCGAACAGCAGCCCGAGAAAGCGGTCGCCGCCGCCGAGCCCGCCGTGACTGACCAGCCTTCGGACCATCCAGCCCAGCAACGCGCCGACGATCACGACGCCGAGGAAACAGGTGACGTACCCGGCGATGATGCAGGCGGTCGGCTCCCGCAGGAAGCCGTCGTAGAACCTGGCGACCTGGTCACCGAACGCCCATGCCACCCAGAACGCCGCGATCCAGCACGCGAGCGACAACACTTCGCCGACAAAGCCGCGCCACAGGCCGAACAGCATCGACAGCGCGAGCACCGCAAGGATCAGGATGTCGGCAGTGTTCATTGTCATTGCGGCGCCATGGGCGATGAGCAAACATCGATGAAAGAGCCGCTGTTCTTGTTCGTCATCCCGGAATCGCGAAGCGATATCCGGGATCCAGTGTCTTCGCACACCAACCCATCATGGGAAAGGCGCTGGATTACGCGCCGCTCCTGCGGCGCGCCTTTCAGGCCAACGGCTTCGCCGTTGTTCGCTTCGGCATCCTGTCTACGCAGTCCCGCTTTCGCGGAAATGGCGACAAAAGAACTGACCTGGACGTCTCTCAATTTTGGGTGACGATATTGCCCTTGATCTTGATCTGGTCGGCGATCCGGCCGCGCGCGCCTTCGGCGACCTCTCGCGTCGCGAACGGACCGGCGCGGACGCGCCACAACGTGCTCCCCCTGGAAGTTTTCACGCTGTCGACATAGCCGTCGAATCCCTGACTGCGCAGACGGTCGCGCAGCTTTTCGGCCGCGGACCGGTCGCTGAACGCGGCAAGCTGCACGGCCCATGCTCCCGGCTCGTTCGCGGGCAACGCCGACGATGGCGCGTCGCTCTGCTGGTTGACGCTTGCGGCGTCGACGCTCATCGCAACGTGCTCGAATCCCTTGAGCTTGAGGCGCGCGGCTTCCGCCGCCGCCTTGCTGGAGAACGGCCCGACCCGTACCCGCAGTACCGATTTGCCCTGGAACGTCTCCGGCGTGGCCAGCGCGGTGAAACCGTGCCGCTTCGCCTCCGCCACCAGCTTTCCGGCACTCCCATGGTCGGCGTAGATCCCGAGGTTGACGGTAAAGACGGTACCTGCAGCCGCACCCGCGCCACCCGGCAGCGGCTCCGCCTCTGCCGATGCCGCCGCGATCGTCGCCGATGGCGCCGGAGCGGCCCCGGCGACTTCCGGTTCAGCCGCGGTCGATGCGCCCGCTTCCGGTGCGGCCGCAGTGGACGGCGGCTCCGTGGCTGTTGCCACCGGAGCGACGGCAGCCCTCCGGTTGGCGCCGCCATTCAGGTCTAGCGACGCGACGCGATCCGGATCGATGATCGAGGCGGCCGTGCTGGAACCTGCGCGGGCGCTGTCCGGGCCGACCTGCAGGACACGCGTCTGCAACTCGCCACTCGGCGGCGGCGGCACGTCGGTACTCAGGGACTGCGTTCCGGAGCGGCTGGGGAGCAGCATCGGCACGAAGATCACGGCCAGCGCGATCAGCACCGCCGCGCCGAGCAGACGTTTTTTCAGGCCTGAATCCATAAAGTGCGGCACCATGAAAACAAGAAGAGTGTCAGCGTTGAGCCGCGCGCCGCAGGCGCGTCGGCTCGAACGCTGGTACGCGAACGGCCCGAATTATAAGCGGCATGCGCGCAGCACGGGCGCTACCACGTGGAAGCTGCCGAACGCGAGGATCCGGTCATCCACGGAGGCCTCCGTCCGCGCCGCCAGCAGCGCCGCCGCGACGTCCGGATGTTCGCTGCACGAGGCAGCCGGCAAAGCAGCGCGGACGCGCGCCGCCAACCGCGCGATCGGCTCGCCGCGCGGCGACTCCTCGTCCAGTCCGGCAAGGTACCAATGATCGATCCGCTCGGCCAGCGCCGCCGCCACGGTTTCGATGTCCTTGTCGGCCAACGCGCCGAACACCGCGCGCGTGAGCCCTGCGACCGGGTGACGGTCCAGCCAGCGGGCGAGTTCCCGCGCGGCCTGGGGGTTGTGACCAACATCGACGACCAGATCCGGGCTTGTCTCGAGATGCTGCAATCGACCGGCGAGGAACGGGGTGTCTTGCGCAGCGTAGGCGGAGGAGTGCTTCTCGATCGCGCCAACGCGCCACCGTACCCGTTCGCCCAGTGCGTGCAACGCTGCGATTGCGGTCGCGGCGTTGTGGTACTGGAACGCACCCTCCAGCGCGAGTTCGCCATGCATGGCGATGCCGCTGGCAGGGCCCTCGGCCGGTGCGACATAGCGCGATTCGGACGGATCGCGATGCCACCAGGCCAGTCCATCGGACTCGGGCGACCACCCGAAGTCGCGGCCCAGCACCTCCAGCCGCGCCCCGGTTGCGCGCGCATGATCCAGCAACGACGTGGGCGGGTTCGTCTCACCCACGATCGCGGGTTTGCCCGTGCGGAATATGCCCGCCTTCTCGCGGCCGATCGCCTCGCGGTCGGGTCCGAGGTACTCCATGTGGTCGAGGTCGACCGTCACCACTACCGCGCAGTCCGCATCGATGATGTTGACCGCGTCGAGCCGGCCGCCCAATCCGACCTCCAGCAATGCGACATCCAGATCGGCGCGCACGAACACGTCGAACGCCGCCAGCGTCCCGAACTCGAAATAGGTCAAGGGGATGGCTCGTGACGAATCGCCCGTGCGCGCCGCCTCGATCCGTTCGAAGGCTTCGATCAGCGCTGCATCCGCGGCCTCGATGCCGTCCACCCGCACCCGTTCGTTGTAACGCAGGATGTGCGGCGAGGTGTACGACCCCACCCGCATCCCGCCGCCGCGCAACATGGCTTCCAGGAACGCCACCACCGAACCCTTGCCGTTGGTTCCGCCGACCGTGATCACCACCGGCGCCGGCCGCGGCGCCCCCATCCGGCGCCATACGTCGGCTACTCGATCGAGTGCCATGTCGATGCCGCGCGCGTGGATCGTCTGCTGATGCGCCAGCCATTCGTCGAGCGTCTTCACGGCACGTGATCCACGACGATATCCTTGTCTTCTTCCGTGCGCATCCCGCGCGCACGGGTAACTTTCTCTTGCCTGGCCAAGAGAAAGCCACCAAAGAGAAGGCCGCCCGATCCACCAACGCGCCGTTGCATGGTGCCGGGAAGCGCAGCCGATCGCGCGAGCAAGGCGCGCATGTCCGAGCACACGGATGTGCGAGTTCGTGCCGGCGCGTGATCGGTGAGCATCGCAGGGAAGTATCGGCAACAGGATGTTGACGAAACCGCCATGTTCGGCGCAATGGTTCTGGCTACTTTTGCCGAAACAAAAGTAGCTCGCTCGCCGCCGAGGCGAGCGAAAGCAAAACACGGGCACTGCAACCTCGCGCCGTGGAACGCGAAATCAAGGCGGGACCATCGACCATTGCGCGCGTGCCGCATACCACACCGGGGATCGCCCAAGGGGTCACGCTACCTTGTCGTGATGCACGAGGATCGCGAGCAGCGCCGTGATCCGGTCGCGTAACTCGCGACGGTCGCAGATCATGTCGATCGCGCCGTGCTCGAGCAGGAACTCGGAGCGCTGGAAGCCTTCGGGAAGCGTCTCGCGCACGGTCTGGGCGATCACGCGCGGTCCCGCAAAACCGATCAACGCCCTGGGCTCGGCAATCTGGATGTCGCCCAGCATCGCGAGGCTTGCGGAAACACCGCCGGTCGTCGGATGCGTCAGCACCGCGACGTACGGCACGCCTGCATCGCGCAGGCGGGCGAGCGCGGCGGAGGTCTTGGCCATTTGCAGCAATGATTGCAGGCCCTCCTGCATGCGCGCGCCACCCGTCGCCGTAAAACATATGAACGGCGTCTTGTCGCGCAACGCAACCTCGGCGGCGCGGGTGAACTTCTCGCCCACCACCGAACCCATGGAACCTCCCATGAAGGAGAACTCGAACGCGCATGCGACGACCGGCGAGCCCTTCAACGTGCCCCGCACCACGATCAGCGCGTCCTTCTCTCCGGTGGCCTTTTGCGCCGCAAGGATCCGGTCGCGATATTTCTTGGAATCCTTGAATTTGAGCGAATCGACCGGGCCCATGCCCGCATCGAGTTCATCGCCGCCCTCGTCCAGGAACCCGGCCATCCGCGCGCGCGCGCGGATCGGGTGGTGATATCCGCATTTCGGGCACACCATCAGGTTGCGCTCGAGTTCGGGACGGTACAGTCCGATGCCGCAACCCGAACATTTCTCCCACACGCCTTCCGGCACCTTGCCCTTGGCGGGCGCACCTTCCGTGCGGATGTTCGGCGATGTCAGCTTCTGCAACCAGGACACGGGCGGCACTCCCGCAGCAGACCGGACTGACAAGGATACATCGGACTGCGCCAAGCCTGCCTGTCAGCCATGGTCGACTCGTGGATTTTCCTGGTCTGCGCCCTCGGTATCGATGTGACCCCACATCAGTTTCCCGGCCACGACCAGCAGGATCGCGAAGCCGATCACCAGCAGCAGCCGGCCCAGAAGCTGCTGGTCGCCCAGCAGATAATTGCTGCACAGGCGCACCGGCGAAACCAGGTACAGCCACCCGAGACGCAACGTGGTCCCGATAAGCTCGGACAGGAACAACCCGCGCACCACGAATCCGGCGCGTGGCCAGCTCAAAGCCACCGGTGCGCCGATCATCAGCGGCAAACTCAGGAACTTCGCCAGCGTGACCTTGGGATCGTCAAGCGCGGCGTCCATCGCCAATGGCAGCATCCACACCATGCCGGCCAGCGAGGCCAGCAACAACCCACTGATCCCGCGATGGTTCCAGCTTGCCAAGCGCCGTTTGAGCCAATCCGGTGCCCCCCATGCCAATAACGAGCCGGCCAACGCCAGCAACGGCATCTGCACCAGCATCTGCAAGGTCATCCTCGATTCAAGAACGTGCCGCACGGGAGGAGTGGCCAGCACCGCCCACAGGACAGCACCGGCAACGCAGAGGCTGCCAATCCGCGATCTCATGGCGTCAACCGCTGCATGACGTAGCGGACCGCGCTGCGCGGGTCATCCCAGTCCAGGATCGTGACCAGCCTGCCCTCGGGATCAACCACCGCGATCGCCGAGTTGTGCACGAAGCCACCCAGGCCATCCGGCACCGCGATGACGCCGAACACGTGCATCAGCTTGGCCAGATCCGCCTTGCCGACCGGCCGCGCGGCGATCCAGCCCTCGTCTTTCGCTCCGTGCAACTGCTGGTAGCGTGTCAGCGCGGCGGGATCGTCGCGTGGATCGAAACTGACGCTGAGCAGTGCGACCCGGCCCGACCCGATTGGTCCGGTCAATTGATCCTGCAGGCGCGCGAACTCGCTGCCCTGCACCGAACAGTACGTCGTGCAACGGGTGTAGATGAAATCGACCAGCAGCCAGCGACCGCGCAAAGCCCCGAAATTGGTGTGCCCGCCGCTGGCAGTTTGCAACGCCAGCGGGGGCACGGTGCGTGGATGTTCGCGAATCCGGATGCGGCGCCCGGTCTCAGTGGTATAGGCGCGAAATCCGTCGGTGACTTCGGCCAATACCCCGATGCCCGCCGCAAGCAGGACGAGGCTAAGCAGCAGCGTCCGCAGGACCACCATGGGCAGTCTCGGTGATGGGAGCGGGCGCGGGCGCGAGAGCGGGTGCCGGTGGCTGCTGTTTGCGCAACAGGCCGACGGTGATCTTGAGGGCAAAGTAGATCATCGCCAACACCACCAGGATCGCACCGACCGACCCTATCGTGTCCGTACGCATCCACGCCTGCAAGTGAGGGTACATGCGCCGCGGCACACTCAGGTGCCCAGCGTCGAGGAACGCGTACAGGAATATCAACGCACCGATGACGTACATCGGGAAGCCGATGCGATCAGTTCCGGAGTTCGGTGGCACGTTGATGCGCCGACCGACTTCGTGGAACATCAACGCCAGCGACATCGCCAGCACGCCCAGCAGCAGGTAGAAGTGGAAGTGTCCCGGCACCCACTGCGTGTTGTGCATGACATGGTTGATGCGGATGGTGCTGTCGAGCACCGCCGCGAAGCCGCCTGCCACCCAGCCGAACAGCGACAGCAGCAGCAGCTTGGACGGCATGGTCCAGCGAATGTTGGAATGGTAGAGGTTGAGCCACGCCCCGTACGCGGTCACCACCACTACCGGGAAGCCCGAGCCCCACGATACCAACTGCCCCATGATCAGGAACCAGTGCGGTTCGGCGAAGTCCATCAGCAAGTGATGCGGGAACACCGTGATCACGAAGATCGTGGTCACGAACCAACCCCACAGGAACACGCGCGAGAGGGGATACGGCTTCTGTGTATAACGCGGCAGCAGCTCATAGATGGCAATGACGCCCATGTAGATCGCCGCGTTGATGTACATGTGCCCGAACCAGTAAATCAACGTCTTGGTAAACAGGGCATCGAGCACGACCTGCGGGTAGAAGATGTTGATCAGGCTCATTACCAGCACGATCGCACCGGCGACGATTCCCAACGTGTTGGCGATGATCATGCTGGTGCTGGCGACCACCGCCTTGGGATGGTCCGGATCGAGGTCGCCGCGGAACAGCCATTGCAGCCCCATCGCGCGCCAGAAGTTGCCGTGTACCTTGATGATGCCGGCCGCCGCGTCGAAGTAGAAAATCAGCTCACCAACGCCGATCAGCAGGTAGCCGATCATGAACAGTGCCGAGGCGCCGGGCGTCCACATTCCCACGCCATGCGTCGGCAGCGGATACAGGAACGTCCACAACGCTCCGTAACCGCCGACGAAGATCGCCAGAATGATGCACAACGCACCGAGCAGGAACATCACGTAGTTGGTGATGAACGCCCATAAATGCAGGTGCACGTATTTGCGCAGGAAGAACCACATCACCGCGGTTGATGCCATTACTGCGGTACCGATCATGCCCGCGCCGTGCATCGACAGCAGTTGGTAGAACAGCGGAATCGGGATGGTGAACCAGTCCGCCTGAGCCATGCGCATGGTCAAGCCGATCAGCATCATCAGCACGAACAACGTGATCGCGCTGATCATGTACAAGTTGAAGGCAAACCGGTTGCCGCCCGTGAGGCGCTCGTTTTCGGGATACATCGTGAGAGTAGCCATGATCAGCCTCCGCTCGCCGCGACAACCTTGATCTGGGAGGTCATGGGCGCATGGCCCAGCCCGCAGTATTCAAGGCACTGCACTACATAGGTGCCCGGGTTTGCGAACGTGTACACGAGCTTGTTGGTATAGCCCGGCATCGCCTGCACCTGGGTGACGATCCGGCCATCCGGCGCGTAGATTGCAAAGCCGTGGTTTACGTCCTTGCTGGTGACGCGAAATTCCACCGGAGTGCCCGCTTTCACCGTGTCGGGCTTGATCTGCCACGACCACTGCATCCCGACCACGTCCACGACCTGGCTGACACCCAGTGGCTGGTTCTGCGGCGGAATAGGAAAATGTCGCAGCGTGAGGAAACTGCCCACCACGAAGATGATGACCAGCAATGCAAACCAGCCGGCCTGCACCCGTGCCGCGGCATGTGCGGTTTTACGTTTTCCCTCGCTGTCGTCGACCGGCTTGCTGGCCTGCACGACGACATAGATGAAGACCAGCGCAACCAGGCCGATCCCTACCAGCACGATGGCCCAGACCAGGTTCTGGAAAATCATGGCATTCCCCACCTCGGCCAGGATCCACCCTTGGTACTCCAACACGAGCCACTTGGCATTGATCCAAGTCAAACCGCTCGCCTACCCGCATAGGGAAACTCGGCAAGTGACTGTTTTTCATGGGGACACGGATGCGCGAGATGATTTATCGGGGACCGACGGCGGCACGGATCGACGCAAGAAAATCACGCGCGCGGTTTTGCGCGTCCTCGGGCTTTGTCGCATCGGCGAGATGTGCCACCAGCGCCGAACCAATGACTACCGCATCGGCGAACGCAGCCACGGCTTTTGCACCTGCCGCGTCCTTGATGCCGAATCCGACGGCGACCGGAACCTTCGCTCGCTTGCGAAGATCGCCAACGCGTGGTGCGATGTCCGCGGCCGACAGTTTCGCTGCGCCGGTGATGCCCGCAAACGACACGTAGTACAGATAGCCTTCGGCCGCCTCGATCGCTCGCGCGAGGCGCGCATCGGAGGTGGTCGGCGCGACCAGCAGGATGCGATCGAGAGCGGCATCACGCAGCGGCTGCAAAGTGGCGTCTTCCTCGATCGGGCAATCGACAACGAGCACGCCGTCCACGCCGGCCTCCACCGCGTCCCGCGAGAAGCGCCCGATGCCGTGGATTTCGATGGGATTCAAATAGCCCATCAGCACAATCGGCGTTTCCGCGTCGCGCTCGCGGAATTCACGCACCCAGCGCAGGATGTCCGCGACGCCGACCTTGTTGCGCAATGCCCGCTCGTCGGCATGCTGGATCACCGGGCCATCCGCCATCGGGTCGGAAAACGGCATCCCGAGTTCGATCAGGTCGGCACCGCCGTCGACCAGCGCGTGCATGACATCGACCGTTGCTTCGGGCAGCGGATCGCCGGCCGTGATGAACGGGATCAGCGCAGTGCGCTGGCTTGCGCGAAGTTGATCGAAGCGTGTGGAGATACGGGTCATTGCTACAGGGACCAAGGACCGGGGACCGGGGACCAGGAGCCGGCGCAACCCTGTCTTCTACCATTCGGAATGGTGCCTGGCACCCCGCAGCATTCCGGCAAGGGCTCCAAAGTAACCGGTCCCCGTTCCCTGGTCCCCGGTCCCCGCGCCTTCACAGCTCGAACCCTTCGCGCTTGGCGATGGTGTGCACATCCTTGTCACCGCGGCCCGAAAGATTGCACAGGATCAACTTGTCCCTTGCCAGGTCGCGCGCCAGCTTGATCGCCTGCGCCACCGCGTGGCTGGATTCGAGGGCAGCGAGGATTCCTTCGGTTTCGCACAGCAGGTGGAACGCCGCGAGCGCCTCATCGTCGGTGATGCCGACATATTCGGCGCGGCCGGTGTCTTTCAGGAACGCGTGCTCGGGCCCCACGCCCGGATAGTCGAGACCGGCCGACACCGAATGCGTTTCGGTGATCTGGCCATCGTCGTCGCACAACACGTAGGTGCGATTGCCGTGCAACACGCCGGGACGCCCGGCGCTCAGCGAAGCGGCATGATGGCCAGTCGCAAGACCAAGGCCCGCGGCTTCCGCACCCACGATGCGCACGTCGCGGTCGTTCAGGAACGCGTGGAACAGTCCGAGCGCATTGGAGCCGCCGCCCACGCATGCGGTCAACACGTCGGGCAGGCGTCCGAACTGGTCCAGCATCTGCGCGCGCGCCTCGCGCCCGACCACCGCGTTGAAGTCGCGCACCATCATCGGATAGGGATGCGGTCCCGCGACGGTACCGATGATGTAGAAGGTATCGGCGACATTGTTCACCCAGTCGCGCAGCGCCTCGTTCAAAGCGTCCTTCAGCGTCCGCGAGCCGGAGTGCACCGGCACCACCTCGGCGCCCAGCAACTTCATCCGGTAGACGTTGATCTTCTGGCGCTCGATGTCGACCGAGCCCATGTACACCACGCACTTCATCCCGAAGCGCGCGCACACGGTGGCGGTCGCGACGCCGTGTTGGCCGGCGCCGGTTTCGGCGATGATGCGTTGCTTGCCCATCGCACGCGCCACCAGCGCCTGGCCGACGGTGTTGTTGATCTTGTGGGCGCCGGTGTGGTTGAGGTCCTCGCGCTTCAAGAGGATCTGCGCGCCGCCGACTTGTTGCGACAAGCGCCGCGCGTGGTAGATCGGCGATGGGCGACCGACATAGTGCTTCAGGTCGTCGGCAAATTCCTTCTGGAAGGAAGGATCGTCACGCAGCCGCGAGTACGCCGCAGTCAATTCTTCCAGCGGCGCGATCAGCGTCTCGGCGACGAAGGTGCCACCGTACGGACCAAAACGGCCGTTGACGTCTGGATACCTGGAATAGTCGATCGCTTCTTTCATGCATGAACCTTCTTGACCCAACGAACACCGATCAACGCGGGAAGCCGAATCGTATCTCTGCCTTGATCCGCATTGATCCGTGTCAAAGTTGTGCTTCTGCCTTGGCCACGGCGGCGAAAAATGCGCGAAGCTTGCCGCCGTCCTTGATGCCCGGCGCCGATTCGACGCCACTGGCAAGGTCGACCGCCCATGGACGCACAGCGCGGATCGCATCGCCGACATTGTCCGCGTTCAATCCGCCCGCGAGGATCACCGGCCGATCCAGATCGCGCGGCACGTGCGACCAGTCGAAGGTCCTGCCCTGCCCGCCCTGCTGTCCTGGCGAATGGCCATCCAGCACCAAGCCCGCGGCCCGGACGTGTTCGCGTGCGATCGCGCCCACATCGAGGTCGCCCGCCATTCCAAACGCCTTGAGATAGCGTATCCCGAACGATTCGCAGAAGACGGCGCTCTCCGAGCCGTGGAACTGCACGAGACCCGGCCGCACCCCCTCGATGACCGCGCGCATCATGTCGGCCGCAAGATCGTGCGACAACACCACCGCATCCACGAACGCCGGCAGCACGTCGCGGATCGCGCGCGCCCGTTCGATCGACACGCAGCGCGGGCTGGACGGCGTCATCACCATGCCGATCGCGTCCGCGCCCAGCTCGCACGCGAGCAACGCGTCCTCGATGCGGGTGACGCCGCAGATTTTGACTCGCACGCGGGGCATTGACGATCCGGTCGCGCGCATGGCGCGCTCCTACAGCATTACATCGCGGGGAAGTTGCCATTGTGCCGGATATCGTGGCCCGACGAAGGTCAGGCCCTGCGGCGGCGCGGTGACGCCGGCGACGTTGCGATCGCGCACCGCCAGCAACTCCGCGATCCACCCGACCGGTCGCTCGCCGCGCCCGACCTCCAGCAGCGAGCCTGCGATGTTGCGCACCATGTGGTGCAGGAAGGCATTGGCTTCGATGTCGACAATCACGCGATCACCGTCGCGTCGCACGGCTATTTGCGTGACGTTGCGCCGCGCATGGCGAGCCTGGCACGATACCGCGCGGAACGAGGAGAAGTCCTGCTCGCCCAGCAGCGCTTGCGCCGCGGCATGCATCGCGTCCACGTCCAGCGGCACGCGTTCCCATGAGAAGAACCGGGCATCGAGCGCGGGGCGGATCGCGCGATTGAGCAGGACGTAGCGGTAGCGCCGCGCGCGTGCGGAAAAGCGCGCGTGGAAATCGTCCGGCATCGCTTTTGCCCACAGCGCCGCAACTTCGCGCGGCAACCGGGAAGTCGCACCGAGCACCCACGCGCGAGGATCGCGTTCGGCACGCGTGTCGAAATGCACCACTTGGCAGCGCGCATGCACGCCGGCATCGGTGCGTCCCGCGCAAGTCACCTCGACCGCGTGATCGGCGACGAACGACAACGCCGATTCCACTTCGGCCTGCACGCTCGGCCCGTGGCTCAGCCGCTGCCAGCCGAAGAAATCGGTGCCGTCGTATTCGATGCCGAGTGCAACGCGCATCTACGGTACCGATCCGCCGCCGCAAGCTGCGTCGGCCAAGTCAATCCGAGGTCTCGGCGAGCAGTCGCCGCGCTTCGTCCTGCTGCAACTGCGAGCCCTCTTCGAGGACCTCGTCGAGCATCGCGCGAGCGCCGACCGGATCGCCCATGTCGAGGTATGCGCGTGCGAGGTCGAGCTTGGTGTCGACCGGATCGTCGTTGAAATCCGTGGCGCCGGCATCGGGAACGGCGGGTTCGGGTTGCACTTCCGGGGTGGCGTCCGTCACCGGAAGCGGTGCGACCGACGTCATCTGCGACCAGCCGGGATCAGCCTCCGGAGTGACTTCGTCTTTCGGCACCTCGGCCGGCGGGGCCGTGGCCGCGTCGTCGACGTTCGGCGCGGGCTCGTGCTGGGGCACGACTCCCTCTGGTTCCTCGTTGACCTTCATCACGCGCAATTCTTCGACGGGTGCCGCGAACAGCGGGTTGCCGGGCGCCAGCTCCTCGCCCATCACGGCGACCTCGTGCCACTCCAGGCTGCCGGGCTCCCGGACGTGGACATGCATCGCCTCGGCGGCCGCAACGAAGCGCGCGACATCTCCCTCGGCGTGGTACAGCCGGCACAGCGCAAGGTGGGGGCCCAGGTCGCCGGGGTTCTCGGCCAGTTGTCCCTCGAGCGAAGCCCGGTAGGCAACGGTACCGGTTTGGGGCGACAGATCCTCGGGATCGGTCAACGGTCCCTCGGCGCCTGCCGGTATGTCCCGACCGCCCCGGCGACGGCTGAGCAGCCCGAGCAGGATCAGTGCCAGCGCGATCACCGCCGCCACGATCCACGTCAGCGGCCGTTCGAACCATGGCGTTGCCGATGCGGGCGATCTGGCTGCCGCTGCCTTGCCAGCCGGCTTGGCGGCGACGGTCGCACTGGCGCCCGGTTGACCACCGTTCGCCGTGGCGGTCGCAACCGCAGCGGACGATGCCGCCGCCAGTGGTTTTCCGGACTGCACGGCAGCCAGTTTGCGCTGGAGTTCTGCGACGGTAGCTTCCTTGAAACTCAACAACTTGCCTGACTTCCCTGTGAGGTCTTCGAGGCTGCGTGCCCGCGACTCGAGGTCGGCATTGGACTGCTCGAGGCTCGTGAGGGTGCCGCGTTCGTTCTGCAGCCGCTGCTGCATGCCCGCCACGGTTTCGCTGCCCGTGCCGCCAGCCACGCCGGGCCGGCTGCCGGCACCGCTTGCGCCGCCGCTTGGCGGCACCAGTGCGAGATGGTCCGATGCCGGGGCAACAGGTGCGGGATTGGGTGCGGTCTGGGCGGCGGCCTTCGCGGCAGTGCCCTCGACCACGGTCGCAGGATGTGGCCTCGCCGAACGCCACACCTCGTACTGACGGTGCACTTCGGTGTTGGCCTCGGCAATGCTGTTCTGGTCGATTTCCTCGCGGGTCGGAATCCGCAGGATCGCGCCGGCTTTCAGATTGTTGATGTTGTTCTTGAAGAACGCTTCGGGGTTTGCGGACTTCAGCGCCATCATCATCTGGTTGACGGTGGCGCCAGTGTCCGGGGTGGCGTCCTTGGCGATTTCATACAGCGTGTCGCCGCGCCGTACCGGAATCGTTTGGGACGCCGGAGCCGCAGATGGCGACGGTGGCTGAGGCGCCGGTAGCGGCTTGGGCGGAGTCGGCGACTGCGTTGGCTTCTGCGCCGCGGACTCGGGCTGCGGTTGCGCCTGGGGCTTGGGCGTTGCCTGTTGCTGTGCTTGCGGTTGTGTCGGTGTCGATGCCTTCGCCGGCGGCGCGGGCTGCACGGCTTCCGGCGGCGGCACCGGCAGTTCGGCCGGCTGGTGCGGGGGCGGCGCGGCAACCGGTGAAGTCGCAACCGGAGCGGTCTGCACGGCCGGCGCCGGAGCCGCAATCACCGGATTCAGCAGGACCACGAACTCGCGCACCTGCTTGCCCTGCCGCGTGTTCACCTCCACCAGGAAATCGAGATACGGATCGCTGACCGGCTGGCTGCTGGTAACCAGGATCAGCTTCTGGCCGTTGTTGTCGGTCACCACGTGGAAACGCAGCGTCTGGTCGGTTGCAGTCAGTTGCAGGCCGGCGCGCGTGAAGTCGGCGGGCGAGGCCAGTTGGACGGTCAACCCGTCCAGTTCCGACAGGTTCTTCGGGTGCAGCGGAATCGCCGCGACCAGCGGCTGATTCAACGCAGACTTGACCTCGATCTGGCCAACCTGGAGCGCCCACGCCGGGGCCATGGCCGTGGCGAGCAGTGCGGCACCTGCGATGCGGAATTTCAACTTCATGGGACCCAACCCTGCTGTCGACCGGGGCGCTCAGGACTCCGCCTCCATGCGCGCGCGCCCCGCGCAAGGGTATTGCAGAATCCGTGAATCACCAAGCCGGCGGAACCTGCCGAAAGGTTCGCCCGTCAAGGTCCCGAGGTCGCGGCCGATGGCGCTACGCCTGCCGCCTCGAGCTTCTGCTGCAAGGCCGCGATTTCCTGGTCCCGTTGCTGCAACTGCTTCTGGCGGTCGGCATTTTGCCGTTCCATCTTGGCCACCCTCGCCTGCAGTTCGGCGTTATGCGTGCGCGCACTGGCAATCTTCGCGTCGACATCCTTCAACTGC
>JBOHYO010000260.1:0-15853 GCA_050737935.1 Rhodanobacteraceae bacterium | reverse complement strand
ATCTTGGACAGATCAAGTATGTCGCTGATGTGATGCTGGAGGTCGGTGCCGGCGGCGTGGATGGTCTGCGCGAATTCGACCTGGCGCTCGCTCAGGTTTTCGTCCGGGTTGTCGGCCAGTTGCTGGCCGAGGATCAGGATGCTGTTGAGCGGCGTGCGCAGCTCGTGCGACATGTTGGCCAGGAACTCGGATTTGTAGCGAGAAGTCGTCGCGAGCTCCGCCGCCTTTTCCTCGACGGCGCGGCGGGCATGGTCGATTTCCTGGTTCTTGCGCTCCACTTCAACGTTCTGCTCGGCGAGCAGCTTGGCCTTCAGCGCCAGTTCCTCGTTGGTCTTCTGCAGCTCCGTCTGCTGCGCTTGCAGGTCACCGGCCAGTTGCTGCGACTGGGTCAGCAAGCGTTCGGTGCGCATGGTCGCGGAGATGGTGTTGAGCACGATCCCGACGCTGCCCGTGAGTTGTTCGAGGAAGGCGCGGTGGGTCTCGGTGAAGTCGGCCAGCGACGCCAACTCGATCACCGCCTTGACCTCGTTCTCGAACAACACCGGCAGCACGATCACGCTGCGCGGCCGCGCCTTGATCAACCCCGAGCGGATCTGCACCGCCTCGTTCGGCAGGTCCTTCAGAACGATCGACTGCCGCTGCGCAGCGCACTGGCCGATCAGGCCCTCCCCGATCGCAACGTAGGGTTCCGGGCTGGGCAGGTTGGCGTCGGCGTAGCCGGCCAGCCGGCGCAGGCGCGGCGCGCTCGATTCCACGTCGACCACGTACATCAGGCCCTGCTGCGCGTTGACCAGCGGCGCCAGTTCCGTCAGCAACATGTGGCCCAGCGTGATCAGGTCGCGCTGGCCCTGCATCATGTCGCTGAACTTCGCAAGGTTGGTCTTCAGCCAGTCCTGCTCGCGATTGCGCTCGGTGGTGCCGCGCAGGTTGCCGATCATCGCGTTGATGTTGTTCTTGAGGTCGGCGACTTCGCCGCGCACGTCGACCTGGATCGAGCGGGTCAAGTCGCCCTGGGTGACCGCGGTCGCGACCTCGGCGATCGCGCGCACCTGGGTGGTGAGGTTGGCCGCCAGGCGATTCACGTTGGCGGTCAGGTCCTTCCAGATGCCGGCGGTGCCCGGCACCTTGGCCTGCCCACCGAGGCGCCCTTCGACCCCGACCTCACGCGCCACCGTGGTCACCTGGTCGGCGAAAATTGCGAGTGTGTTGGTCATGCTGTTGATGGTGTCGGCCAGCGCGGCGATCTCGCCCTTGGCCTCGACCGTCAATTTCCTGCTGAGGTCGCCCGTGGCCACCGCCGTCACCACCCGCGCGATGCCGCGCACCTGGGTGGTCAGGTTCGAGGCCATCGAATTGACGTTGTCGGTCAGGTCCTTCCAGGTGCCCGCGACGCCCGGCACGATGGCCTGGCCGCCCAGCTTGCCTTCGGTGCCGACTTCGCGCGCCATGCGGGTGACCTCGGCGGCGAAGCTGTTGAGCTGGTCCACCATCGTGTTGATGGTGTTCTTCAGCTCAAGGATTTCGCCCTTGGCATCCACCGCGATCTTGCGCGACAGGTCGCCGCGCGCCACCGCGGTCGCGACCTCGGCGATGTTGCGCACCTGGGTCGTGAGGTTGGACGCCATCGAATTGACGTTGTCGGTCAGGTCCTTCCAGGTGCCGGCCACCCCAGGCACGATGGCCTGACCGCCCAGCTCGCCCTCGGTGCCGACCTCGCGCGCCATGCGCGTGACCTCGGCGGCGAAGCTGTTGAGCTGGTCGACCATGGTGTTGATGGTGTTCTTCAGCTCCAGGATTTCGCCCTTGACGTCGACCGCGATCTTGCGCGACAGGTCGCCGCGCGCCACCGCGGTCGTGACCTCGGCGATGTTGCGCACCTGGGTCGTGAGGTTGGTCGCCATCGAGTTGACGTTGTCGGTCAGCTCCTCCCATACGCCGCTGACGCCGACCACCCGGGCCTGGCCGCCCAGCTTGCCCTCGGTGCCGACCTCGCGCGCCACGCGCGTCACCTCGGCGGCGAAGCCGTTCAACTGGTCGACCATGGTGTTGACGGTGTTCTTGAGCGCCAGGATCTCGCCCTTGACGTCCACCGTGATCTTGCGCGACAGGTCCCCGCGCGCGACCGCCGTCGTGACTTCGGCGATGTTGCGCACCTGCGAAGTGAGGTTGGTCGCCATCGCGTTGACCGAGTCGGTCAGGTCCTTCCAGGTCCCGGCGACGCCCGGCACCATCGCCTGGCCGCCGAGTTCGCCCTCGGTGCCGACCTCGCGCGCCATGCGCGTGACTTCGGCGGCGAAGCTGTTGAGCTGATCGACCATCGTGTTGATGGTGTTCTTCAACTCCAGGATTTCGCCGCGCACGTCCACCGTGATCTTGCGCGACAGGTCGCCACGCGCCACCGCCGTCGTGACCTCGGCGATGTTGCGCACCTGCGCGGTCAAGTTCGACGCCATCGAGTTGACGTGGTCGGTCAGGTCCTTCCAGGTGCCCGCGACGCCCGGCACGTCGGCCTGTCCGCCGAGATTGCCCTCGGTGCCGACCTCGCGCGCCACGCGCGTCACCTCGGCGGCGAACGAGCGCAACTGCTCGACCATCGTGTTCAGCGTTTCCTTGAGGTCGAGCAGCTCGCCGCGCACGTCCACCGTGATCTTGCGCGACAGGTCGCCGCGCGCGATGGCGGTCGCCACCTCGGCGATGTTGCGGACCTGGTTGGTCAGGTTGGTGGCCATCGAGTTGACGTTGTCGGTCAGCTCCTTCCACACGCCGCTGACGCCCTTGACCTCGGCTTGCCCGCCCAGCCTGCCCTCGGTGCCGACCTCGCGCGCCACGCGCGTCACCTCGGCCGAGAAACCGTTCAACTGGTCGACCATGGTGTTGATGGTGTTCTTGAGCTCCAGGATTTCGCCGCGCACGTGCACCGTGATCTTGCGCGACAGGTCGCCGCGCGCCACGGCGGTCGTGACCTCGGCGATGTTGCGCACCTGCGAGGTGAGGTTGGTGGCCATGGCGTTGACCGAATCGGTCAGGTCCTTCCACGTGCCGGCCACCCCCGGCACCACCGCCTGGCCGCCGAGCTTCCCATCGGTGCCTACCTCGCGCGCCACGCGCGTCACCTCGGCCGCGAACGAGCGCAACTGGTCCACCATCGTGTTGATGGCTTCCTTCAGTTGCAGGATCTCGCCGCGCACGTCGACGGTGATCTTGCGCGACAGGTCGCCGTTGGCCACCGCGATGGTGACCTCGGCGATGTTGCGCACCTGCGCGGTCAGGTTCGAGGCCATCTGGTTGACCGACTCGGTCAGCTCGCGCCACACGCCGCTGACGCCGCGCACCTTGGCTTGGCCGCCCAGCTTGCCGTCGGTTCCGACCTCGCGCGCGACGCGCGTGACCTCGGAGCTGAACACGCTGAGCTGCTCGATCATGGTGTTGACGATGGTCGCCGTGCGCAGGAACGCGCCTTCCAGCGGGCGGCCCTCGAACTCGAGTGCCATGGTGCGGGAAAGGTCGCCCTTGGCCACCGCCGCGATGGCGCGCGTGACCTCGGTGGTCGGCCATACCAGGTCGTCGATCAGGCCGTTGACCGAGCGTTCCATGCCTTCCCAGGCGCCGCCGCGGCCGACCAGCGAGATGCGCTGCCGGGTCTTGCCCTGCTTGCCGACGCTGTGGCCGATGCGCTCCAGTTCGCGTGCCATGCGCTGGTTGGCCTCGATGATGTCGTTGAAGGAATCGGCGAGCTTGCCTTCCAGGCCATCCCAGTCGCCGCTGACCCGCACGCTGAAATCGCCGCGCTGCACCGCCTGCATCGCCACCAGCAGTGCGTGCATGGGCGGTCCGACAGCATCCGACGGCGCTGTCGATTCGGGGAGATTCCGGCTCTTGCTTCTGGCATTCATGGTGATCTCCGGAGGGAGACGGCCGCGGTACCAGCGCGGACAGACATGGGGGCGGACCCGTCGCCGGACACGCGTATCGAACGGGCGGGGAAAGCTCGCACGTTCTCGAGCTCATGGTGGATGCTGTCGCCGCGTCCCAGCGCTTCGAGGGTGCCGCGCTCCTCCTCGAGCCGGTCCGGCGGCACAATGTCGGAGGACACGTGGATGGCCGCGAAGCGCGCCAGGCACCCGGAAGCCGACGTGGTGCTGACGGTGGCAGGGGCATCAGTGACGGTAGTCATGTCGAGATCGCCCCCGCAGGTGCGGATATCATTCCGTGATCCGCACGACTATAGCCATCGCCGCGGGACCATTCAACTCGGCGCACACCAGCCAGCACGCGGCGCGAAGGCCTGCATCTGACCTCCAAGCTTCGACAAGCGCGACTTCGTGTTTGTGCCCACGAAAGACGTGTACCGCTGCCCGGCCGGGCGCCCCGGTGCTACGGGCAACGGTCCGAGCGTCTCTGTTCAGGCGAGCAACCGCTCGCTCAGCGCCGCATACAACCCTGGCAACTTCTCCAGCTCGTCCAGCGCGGCGCACTCGTCGACCTTGTGGATGGTGGCGTTGACCAGGCCGATCTCGACCACTTCGGCGCCGAGCGGCGCGATGAAGCGGCCGTCGGAGGTGCCGCCGCCGGTGCTCTGTTCCGGCTCCTCGCCACACAGCTCGCGGCACGCGGCGATCACGGTTTCGCGCAGGCGTCCGCCCGCAGGCGACAGGAACGGCTCGCCGGAAAGATTCCATTCCACTGCGAAATCCAGCTCGTGCTTCTGCAGGATCGCCTCGGTGCGCTCGCGCAAGCTTTCCGCGCTGCTCGCGGTACTGAATCGGAAATTGAAATGGGCGACCAGCGAGCCGGGGATCACGTTGTACGCGCCGGTGCCGGCGTCGAGATTGGAAACCTGGAACGAGGTCGGCGGGAAATCGCCGTTGCCCTCGTCCCAGCGTGCGGCGGCGAGTTCCGCCAGCGCGGGCGCGAACAGGTGGATCGGGTTGCGTGCAAGCTGCGGATACGCGACATGTCCCTGCACGCCGCGCACGGTGAGCACGCCGGAAAGCGAACCACGCCGGCCGACGCGGATCAGGTCGCCGAGTGTCTCCTTCGCGGTCGGCTCGCCCACCAAGCACCAGTCGATGCGTTGCGCGGTGTCGCGAAAGTGCTGCGCGACGCGCCGCACGCCATCGAGATTGGCCGGGCCCTCTTCGTCGCTGGTCAACAGCAGGGCAACCGTGCCGACATGATCGGGGTGTTGCGCGACGAACCGCTCGAGCGCCACCACCATCGCGGCCACGCCGGACTTCATGTCGGCCGCGCCGCGCCCGTACAACTTGCCGTCGCGGACCGCCGGTTCGAACGGCGGCGAACTCCAGTCGGCTTCGGGACCACTCGGCACCACGTCGACGTGCCCGAGGAACGCGAGTACCGGCCCGCCCTGACCATGTCTGGCCCACAAATTCGCGACCTCGCCGTAACGCAGGTGTTCGCAATGGAAGCCCGCGCGTTCCATTCTCGCCGCAAGCAGCGCCATGCAGCCCGCGTCATCCGGCGTCACCGAACGGCGGCGGATCAGTTCGCAGGTGAGATCGAACACTTCGGACATGGCACGTTCGCGCACTAATGACGGTGCGGAGCATAACAACCCAGCCTCAACCCGTGATCGCAATTCCCAGCACGTGCCCGACGCCGAACGTGATCGCAGCGGCAGCGGCGGTGATCACGAACTGCCGGGCGATCGAAAACGCGAGGCCGCGGCCGGTGAACAGCGAGGTGCCCACCGCGATCAGGCACAGACCCACGAAGGTGCTGCCCATGCTGGCGAACATCGCCGCATTCCCGCCGATGAAAAAATACGGCGCCACCGGAAAGATCGCGCCGAATGCGAAAAAACAGAACGAGGACACCGCGGCGCTCCATGCCGAACCGCCGAGTTCGGACGGGTCGATGCCGAGATCCTCACGCACCATCGTGTCCAGCGCCGTGCGTGGCGTTTCCGAAAGGTGCTCGGCCAGATGTTCGGCCTTGGCGCGCCCGAGACCCTTGTCCCGGTAGATTCCGGCGATGCGGCGCACACCTTCCTCGGGTGCCACCGCCAGCCGCTCGGCGCGCTCGGTGATCTGCGCCTGATAGAACTCGCGCGAGCTGTTGACGGACAGCCACTCGCCCAGCGCCATCGAACACGCGCCGGCGACGAGGCCCGCCAGCCCCGCCAGCAGCACGGCGTGGTTGCCGGTATTGGCGCCGGCCATGCCCATCACCAGGCTCACGTTGGACACCAGGCCGTCGTTGGCGCCCAGCACCGACGCACGCAAGGTATTGCCTCCACCGGCACGATGCCGGTGCGTACGCGCGATGCGCGCATCGGCTGCCACGAAATGATCGCGATGACCTTCGCGATCGACCGGCGTTTCCAGGTGATCGGCATGTTCCAGACGTACCACCGTCGGCATCACGAAGCCGGTGCCGAACGTTCCTGCCAGGGCGCCGAGTACGCGCACCCGCACGCGCGGTCGCGACGGCGGAATGTTGGTCCCGACTTCGCGCAGTCGCGCCTCCCAGAATGCGGCATTTTCGCGCTCGCCGTCGGCGATGCGTCGATACGCCCGCGCCAGTCGCGCGTCCGTCGCGAGCGTGGCAAGGCGTGCATACAACGCCTCATTGTCGCGCTCGACGCGGAGGTTCCTGAGATAAAGACGGGCGCGTGGATCGGTCATGCCGGCGTCATCGGCCAAACAATTTCTTGAAGGCGTTGTCGCTGAAACCGATGTCGACCCCGCCGTCCCCACGCACCACGACGGGCCGTCGAATCAGGGCGGGGTATTCCTTCAGCAGCAGCGTCCATTCCGGATCGCTCGCCGGGTTCTTGCGCTGCGGCAACAAATTGCGCCAGGTCGTCGAAGACTTGTTGACCAGCTTTTCCCAGCCGTCGAGCTGCCGTGCCCAATCCTTCAACGTCGCCGCCGGAACCGGGTTCGCGCGATAGTCGACGAAAGCGTGATCGATGCCGAAACGATCCAGCCAGTTGCGTGCCTTGCGGCAGGTGTCGCAGTTCGGCAGACCGTAGAGGGTGACGGAACCCATGATTTCTCCGGCAAGCGTCAAAAGGAGCATTGGTCCGACTTTGCGTTCACATCCGGAGCAAGTCGTTGATCGAAGTCTTCGCGCGGGTCTTCTCGTCCACCCGCTTGACGATGATCGCCGCGTAGAGGCTGTGCGAGCCGTCCGGCGCCGGCAGCGTGCCGGATACGACCACGCTGCCGGCGGGCACCCGTCCGTACGAAATCGTCTTCGTCGCGCGATCATAGATGCGCGTCGATTGCCCCAGATACACGCCCATTCCGAGCACGCTGCCGTGTTCGACGATCACGCCTTCGACCACTTCCGAGCGCGCGCCGATGAAGCAGTCGTCCTCGATGATGGTCGGCGAGGCCTGCAGCGGCTCCAGCACGCCGCCGATGCCGACGCCGCCCGAGAGGTGCACGCGCGCGCCAATCTGTGCGCAGGAGCCGACCGTGGCCCAAGTGTCGACCATCGCACCGGCGCCGACATGCGCACCGATGTTGAGATAGCTCGGCATCAGTACCGCGTCCCGGCCGACGAACGCCCCGCGCCGCACCAGCGCCCCTGGCACGATGCGTGCGCCGGCTTTGCCGAAGGCTGCTTCATGCGCGCCCGCGAAGCGCAGCGGCACCTTGTCGAACGCCACCATCGCACCGCCATCCAGTACGCGTGCGTCGTGCGCCCGGAAATACAAAAGGATGGCGCGCTTGATCCATGCATGGACGATCCAGCCGCCCTGCCCGTCCGGTTCCGCGACCCGCAGTCCGCCGGTCTCGAGCACATCGAGGACCTCGTCCAGCACAGGCCGCAGCTCGTCGGCGGCCCGTCCTTGCAGGTTCGCGCGTTGCCCCCATGCCGCGTCGATGATGCGTTGCAGGTCATGCATTGCCGATCCCCTGATCTGCGATCATGCTGCCGGGCGCGAGGCGCCGCTGCAATGCCGCGCGCAGTGCCGCCTGCAGCCTGGCCTCGAGCGGCGCATTCTGGCGATCGCTGAGTTCGAAGAAGTCCTCGACCTGGTCGCCGAAGGTCGCGATGCGCGCGTCGTGCACGCGCACGCCGGCATCCAGGAACGCCTGCGCGATCGCGACCAGCAGGCCCGGCCGGTCGCTGCACACCAATGCGAGCCGGGTCAGCGACCTTCCCTCGTCTCCGCGAAAATCCATGCGGGGCGGCCGCTGGAAATGGCGGAGGCGACGGGTGAGGCCGCGCCTCGCCGGCTGGGTTCGCAGCGTGGCGGCGCCCAGCGCTCGCTGCAGCGCGTCGCGCAGCGTACCCGCGCGCTCGGCCGGCGCCGGCAACTGCGTTCCGGCTTCGAGCACCGTGAAGGTGTCCAACGCCCGTCCGTCGCGGGAGGTCATCACGCGGGCGGCCACGACGTCGAGGCGCAACCGGTCGAGGGTTGCCGCGACTGCAGCGAACACACCGTCACGGTCGGGCGTACACACGAACACCTCGGTGCCCCCCCGCACGTCCGGATTGCGGACCGCCACAACCGTCTCCGTCGCGGGCGCGTCCAGCAGCGCCGACACCTGCCATGCCAGCAGTTCCACCCTTTGGCGCAGCAGCGCGGTGTCGGGGAACTGCCCCAATACCTCGGCCGCAGCGGTTCGCCCGAACCCGCGCTCGATGAGCAAATTCAGTGCGCGCTCGCGCGCTTCCCGGACCCTGATCTCGGCACGCGCCGGCCGTTCGAGGTCGCGGCGCAGCACGTATCGCGCGGCAACATACAGGTCCGCCAGCAGGCGGTCCTTCCAGGAATTCCAGAGCTTCGGGCTGGTGCCGGCGATGTCGGCGATCGTCAGTAGATACAGCAAATCCAGCCGCGCCCAGTCGCCCACCTGCACCGCGAAGCGATGCACCACTTCCGGATCGGCGATGTCCTGGCGCTGCGCGGTGACGCTCATCAGAAGATGCCAACGCACAAGCCACGCCACCTCGTCGATATCCCCCTCGTCCAGGCCGAGGCTGCGGCAGAACGCACGTGCTTCGGTCTCGCCGAGGCTGGAATGATCGCCGCCGCGTCCCTTGGCGATGTCGTGGAAAATTCCGGCCAGCAGCAGCAGTTCCGGCTTCGCGAGCCGCTTGAACGCCTCGCAGGCGAGCGGCAGAGCAGCGCGCGCCTCCGGCTGGGCGTAGCGCGCGATGTTGCGCAGCACCCGCAAGGTGTGCTCGTCGACCGTGTAGACGTGGAACAGGTCGTACTGCATGCGGCCCACCACCCGCGCGAACGGCGGCAGGATCGCGGCCAGGATGCCATGCCGGTTCAGCGCATCGATCACACGCACCGCATCCGCGCCGCGCCTGAGCAATACCAGGAACGCCGCGAGCACCTGCGGATTCCGGGACAGCGAGGTGCCGTGCGCGACCAGCGCGTGTTCCACTGCGCGCATGGTTGCCGCGGTGATTCCCGTGCACTCCTCCACGTCGAACCGCTTGGCGAATACCTCGATCAATCCTTCGGGGACGCGCAGCAGCCAATCCGGGGCACGCAGCTCAATGCGGCTGCCGCGCAGCACGAAATGCGCATCGAGGTCGCGGGGCGGCGGCAACGGATGCAGGTATTCCTGCAGGCGCTCGAGCACCTGCACCAGCAACCGTTCGGTGGCGCCGGCCGCGCGGAAATAATCCTGCATGAATCGTTCGACTGCTTCGTTGCCGACCGTGTTGGCGTCCTCGTACCCGAGGCGCGCCGCCACGGCGCGCTGCCAGTCGAACAGCAACCGTTCCTCGGCACGGCCGGCTTCCAGGTGCAAGCCGTAGCGGTCGCGGCGCAGTACCCCACGCGCGTTGCGCAAGGCGTCGCGTTCGCTCGCCTCGAGGAGGTTCGCACGAACCAGCCCGTCGAGGTCATCCACCGCGACCAGCCGTTTGCCAAGCCAGCGAATCAGGTCGAGGTTGCGCAGTCCGCCGGGGCCGTCCTTCAGATCGGGTTCGAGGTTGTGCGTGGTGTCGTCGAAACGCGCGTGGCGCTGCGCGCGTTCCTCCAGCTTGGCTGCAAGGTACGCGTCCGGCGGCCACAGCAACGGATCGGCGGTGATGGTCCGCAGCTCCCGTTCGAGCCGCTCGGCGCCAGCCAGCCGGCGCGCATCGAGCAGGCTGGTGAACACGCCCACGTCCGCGGCCGCGATTTCGCGGCATTGCCCCCGCGTGCGCACGGCCTGCCCCGGCTTGAGCCCGATATCCCACAGGCAAGTGAAAAATGCCTCGAGCGCGCGGACTGAAGTCGGCTCCGGATCCGGAACGTGCAATACCAGAAGGTCGACGTCGGAATACGGGAACAGCAAACCGTGGCCAAACCCGCCGACCGCGAACAACGCCATCGCGTCGGATTCGCCCACATACGCAGACCACACATGCGCGCAGACCGTGTCCACCGCACGTGCGCGCGTCCTCGCGAGCAGCGAAGCATCGGCGCCTTCGCGGAAGGCGATGGTCAGCGCGCGCGCATGGTCATCCAGCAATTGGCGCAGCGCCGCGCGCGCATCCTGCGATACCCCTGCCTGCGGCAAAGCAGGTGGAAGGCGGGGCAGCGACGGGATTGTGGTGGCGCTTTGGGCTGACACGTTCGTCGCACCCGAGGGAACGGGGGATGGGTATTGGGGGCGCAAAAATCGGGCCTCGGTACTAGGTTGCAGCGGAGCGACGGGCAAGCTCAAGCGCGAAGCTCGCGTCGACATCGCCCAGTGCGGCCCCGCTACCCTCCCCCAGTCCCCGCTTCACCCATCCGGCCAGGGCGTCAGGACCTCGAATCCGTCGTCGGTGACAACGATCGTGTGTTCCCATTGCGCGGACAGGGAATGGTCCTTGGTGACCACCGTCCAGCCGTCCGGCAACGCACGGGTGTGGCGCTTGCCGGCGTTGATCATGGGCTCGACGGTGAAGGTCATGCCCTTTTCCAGCCGCAGCCCCTCGCCCTCGTGGCCATAATGCAGCACCTGCGGATCGTCGTGGTAGATCCGTCCGATCCCGTGCCCGCAATACTCGCGCACCACGGAATAGCCGGCCGCCTCGGCATGTTGCTGGATCGCGTGGCCGATGTCGCCCAACGTCGCCCCGGGGCGCACCTGCTCGATACCCTTCATCATCGCCTCCCAGGTCGTGTCCACCAGTCTCCTGGCCAGGACCGACGGCGTGCCGACGAAGTACATGCGGGACGTGTCGCCGTGCCAGCCGTCCTTGATCACGGTGACGTCGCAGTTGACGATGTCGCCGTCTTTCAGGACCTTGCCGGGGCTCGGGATGCCGTGGCAGATCACGTGGTTGACCGAAGTGCAGAGGGTCTTCGGGAAGCCGCGGTACCCGACGTTGGCGGGAATCGCATGCTGCACGTCCACGATGTGCTGGTAGGCGACCTGGTCGAGTTCCTCGGTCGTGACGCCGGGCTTGACGTGTTCCTTGAGGACCGCGAGCACCTCGGCCGCCAGGCGGCCGGCGACGCGCATCTTCTCGATTTCTTCAGGGTTTTTCGGTATGACAGGCATAGCGGCGTATTATGCCCCGTTCGCGCCCACGCTGCAGTGGCGCCGCTCTTCGCTTGCCCTGAGCCCGTGGCGTCGGTACAATTTGCAGGCTTTGCGAAGGCAAAGTGCCCACGCCGGGCGTCACCGGCGAATCCACACGCAGGCCTGCATCCATCGTGATGCACCGGCACCGGGGTCCCTCACTTGAGGGTCGTTGCCGCGGGGCCTGCGGAAGCCCAACCCCGGAACCTGTCGCGCCAACCCGTCCACGACGGCCGCGCACGCCGCGCAAGCGGAGCGGGTTCCCTATCGGAGTCACCCATCATGCCCCAAGTCACCATGCGCCAGATGCTGGAAGCCGGCGTGCATTTCGGCCACCAGACGCGCTACTGGAATCCCAAGATGGCGCCTTTCATCTTCGGCGCCCGCGGCAAGATCCACATCATCAACCTCGAAGCGACGGTGCCGAAGTTCACCGACGCGATGAACTATCTGTCGGGGCTCGCGCAGAACCGCCGCACCATCCTGTTCGTCGGCACCAAGCGCTCGGCGCGCGAGGCGATGGGCGAGGAAGCCCAGCGCTGCGGCATGCCCTACGTCAACGCCCGCTGGCTGGGCGGCATGCTGACCAACTTCCGCACCGTCAAGCAGTCCGTGGCGCGCCTGAAGGAACTGGAAGCCGCCGAGACAAACGGCACCTTCGAAAAGCTCGTCAAGCACGAAGTGCTGTCACTGCGCCGCGAGCGCGACAAGCTGGAGAAGTCGCTTGGCGGCATCAAGGACATGAAGAGCTTGCCCGACGCGCTGTTCGTGATCGACATCGGCCACGAGAACATCGCGGTGCTGGAAGCCCGGAAGCTCGGTATTCCGGTGGTCGCGGTGGTCGATACCAACTACGATCCGTCATTGGTGGAATACGCGATTCCCGGCAACGACGACGCGATCCGTGCGGTGCAATTGTATGCACGTGCGGCGGCCGACGCGGTACTGGAAGGAAAGGCTTCAGCGCCCATCCAGGGCCGCGGCGACGACAGCGAGTTCGTCGAGTTGGACGCCGAAGGCAATCCGGTCTCCCGCACCGACAACGACCGGAAGTCGGCCCGCCGACCTGCGAGCAAGAAGGCCGCGCCGAAGCAGGCGCCCCGTGTCGCGGAAGAACCCGCGCCCGGTAATGAGGCCAAGTCCGACACCCAGCACGTCGAAGCCGAGGTCAGCGCGAGCGAGGCCACCGCAGGCGAGACCACCGACGAAGGCGCGTCGAAAGAGTAGACGTGGCTGTCCCTCTCCGCCGGGAGAGGGACATGGCGGGCCCGGGAGCCCCGGGCCACCATGTTGGGCCCTTCGGGCCTTCCCCTTCTTCCCGGGGGAACGACTCACGGCATTGTCTGGCGCGTGCGCCGGCCCCAAATCCACCGTGCGGTCATTTCCGATGCCCGCCTGATCATTTTGAAGAGGTGCACCATGCAAATCACCGCCGCGATGGTCAAGGAACTGCGCGAGCGCTCCGGCGCAGGGATGATGGAGTGCAAGAAGGCGCTCACCCAGAACGACGGCAACGTCGATGCCGCGGGCGAATGGCTGCGCAAGCAGGGCCTCGCCAAGGCCGACAAGAAGGCCGGCCGCATCGCCGCCGAGGGCACCATCGTGCTCGCCAAAGCCGGCAACAGCGGAGTGCTGGTGGAGATCAATTCCGAGACCGACTTCGTCGCCAAGGACGAGAGCTTCCTGAAGTTCGCCGACGAGACCGCGCAAACCGCTCTGGACAACAACATCGCCGACGCCGACGCGTTGAAAAACGCCAAGGCTCCGGCGGGGCAGACCGTCGAGGAGGCCCGTCAGGCACTGGTCGCCAAGGTGGGTGAGAACGTGCAGGTGCGACGCGTCGTCCGCATCGATGGTGCTCCCAACCTCGGCGCCTACGTGCATGGCGGCCGTATCGGCGTGCTGGTATCGCTGGAAGGCGGCGACGACGAACTCGCACGCGGGATCGCGATGCACATTGCCGCGATGAACCCGCAGTACGTCGCGCCGGAAAACGTGCCTGCGGATTTCGTGGCCAAGGAAAAGGAAATTTCCCTCGCCCAGATGAGCGACAAGGACAAGCAGAAGCCGGCCGAGATCCAGGAAAAGATGATCTCCGGCAAGATCAGGAAGACGCTGAACGAGATTTCCCTCACGGGCCAGCCGTTCGTGCTGGACACCAACCTCACGGTCGGTGAGGCGCTCGCCAGTGCCAGCGCCAAGGTGCTGTCGTTCCACCGCATCGCGGTCGGCGAAGGCATCGAGAAGAAGGAAGAAGACTTCCACGCCGAGGTGATGAAACAGGCGGGATTGGCGTGAACGAACAGAACAATCTTGAAAACACGAAAGCCGCGAGAAATCGCGGCTTTTTTTTGGCGTGATGCGGGGATTGGGAATGGGTAGGTCGGGCGGAACAAAGTGAAGCCGAACGATATTCATTGCCGACGATGCTGGGCTTCTCCCGGAACAAGTCCGGGATCAGCCCATACGCCCTGCGCCCCGATACCCGTTCCCAATCCCCAAGTACAATCTGCCCGTTTGCCCACCACGGAGCCCGCAGCATGGTCGCGAAGCCGAAGTACCAGCGCATCCTGTTGAAGCTGTCCGGCGAAGCGCTGATGGGCCAAACCGATTACGGCATCGATCCCGAAGTGATCGGGCGCATCGCCGAAGAGATCCTCGACGCGCGCAGGGCAGGAGTCGAAATCGGCGTCGTGGTCGGGGGCGGCAACATTTTCCGCGGCGCGGGCCTGGCCGAAGCCGGCATGGATCGCGTCACGGGCGATCACATGGGCATGCTGGCGACGGTGATGAATGCGCTGGCGATGCAGGACGCACTGGAAAAACGCGGCGGCTTCGCGCGGGTGATGAGCGCGATCCAGATCCACGACGTGTGCGAGGACTTCATCCGCCGTCGCGCCATCCGGCATCTGGAGAAGGGCCGCATCGTGTTGCTCGCCGGCGGCACCGGCAATCCGTTTTTCACCACGGACTCCGCGGCCGCCCTGCGGGCGATCGAAGTCGGCGCGGACCTGCTGCTGAAGGCCACCAAGGTCGATGGCGTGTACAGCGCCGATCCGAAGAAAACGAAGGATGCGAAGCGCTTCGAACACGTCAGCTACGAGGAAGTCATCGCGCGCAACCTGAAGGTGATGGACACCGCCGCGATCGCGCTGTGTCGCGATCACGGCCTGCCGCTTCGCATCTACGACATGACCTGCGCCGGAAATTTGATGCGCATCCTGAACGGCGAATCCATAGGTACGCTGGTCAGCAATGACTGAGAATCGCGCGCATGGCGCGACGGTTATTGCAGGTCGCCAGTGGCGCCGGCTCCTACGGCCCAAGCTCCGGTTATACTTGCCGGTCAACCTTTTCTGGCGAGATTTTCCATGCTCGACGACATCAAGAGCGACACCCAGACCCGCATGGGCAAGAGCGTCGAGGCGCTGCGGCACGAGCTGTCGCACCTGCGGACCGGCCGCGCCAGCACCGCACTGGTGGAGGGAATCAAAGTCCCCTACTACGGCTCCGATGTGCCGCTCAACCAGGTCGCTACGGTCGCCGTATCCGATGCGCGCTCGCTGACGATCACGCCCTACGAGAAGCAGATCGTTGGCGCGGTCGAGAAGGCCATCATGGCTTCCGATCTCGGGGTGACGCCGACCACCGCCGGTACCGTGATCCGCCTCAACATGCCGCCGCTGACCGAGGAACGCCGCAAGGAACTCGCCAAGCACGTCGGGCATGCGGGCGAAAATGCCAAGGTCGCGGTGCGCAACATCCGTCGCGACGCCCTGCAACAGCTCAAGAATCTGCTCAAGGACAAGCAGATCAGCGAGGACGATGATCACCGCACCCAGGACGAAGTACAGGCGATCACGGACCGCTTCATCAGGGATGTCGACGCTACCGTGCAGGCCAAGGAACAGGAATTGCTGGCTCTCTGACGCACACCGGCAATGACTTCTGCCTCCACGTCACGCGAACGACAGGGACTCGAACCTGCACGGCACCAACTTCCCCTCTCCCCCGAATGGCTTCATCTTTCGGGGGAGAGGGCAATGGGTGAGGGGGAGAAAATTTCGCGTTGCAGGAAGAGTCCGGTAGTGCGAAGTGCCAGCCCCCTCACCCAGCGCTACGCGCTCGGCCTGCGGCCGCCTCTCCCCCAACAAACATCATCGGGGGAGAGGGAACAAACGTCGACCGGTGATTTGGCATTTTCGGGGCATGCAATCCATGAGCGACTTCGGGGCATGCAATCCATGAGCGACAATCTCCGATGACATCCCGCAAGGTGATTGCCCACCAAAGCGCCATCCGTGCGAACACCCCGCGCCACATCGCCATCGTGATGGATGGCAACGGCCGCGGGG
>JBOHYO010000259.1:0-18202 GCA_050737935.1 Rhodanobacteraceae bacterium | reverse complement strand
TGCTCCTGCGATGGTCCCAAAAAGGGCCTTTCCAAAAAAGTCCCCACAAAGTCCCCATTGCGCGGAGGATGGCATGAAATGACTCTGGATGCTACAGGTGGCTAACCATAAGGTTTTCCAATGACTTTGCTTTTTTGGCGGACGGCATGGGACCTCGCAAAACGCCGTTTTAGTGGACTTTTAATCCATTGGTCGATGGTTCGATCCCATCACGGCCCACCAATTGCGACACCTGCATTGCGTAATTCTCCGCAGCCGCATGCGCGCATTGGCGCAATGCGAATCTCCAGGCCGTTTCAGTTGCGTTAACGCCCACCCGTCCGGCGCGCATTAGCATGGATGCTCATCAAGGAGGAAACGCAATGGACGTTACGCAAGGCAACACGATTCTTCATAGCGGGGCGGAAGCGCTCCAGAATGCCAGCGATCAGGCGCGGCATCGGGCCGGCCGGATGGCGGATTCTGCGCGGTACGGGATCAAGGTGGCGGGCAACGAAGTCGGTTCGTTCGTGCATCGACGTCCGGTTGAAACCGCGCTGCTGAGCGCTGCGGCCGCGTGCCTGATCACCGGGCTTGCATTTTGGTTCAGTCGCCCCGACTGATGCGGCTCGCAGCGGAGAGCTGCATTGCGCCGACTGCTTGCGGCGCATCGCCTTCCGCGTATCGCACGCGCGCCCGCTGCCCGCGATGACGCGGAGCAGCGGGCATTACGCGCGATAGAAGTCCTGCATCGGGTAGCATTGCGCGTAGAGCGCAAAAGCGAGTGCAGCGGCCGCTGCGGACGCGGCGAAGAAGAACATCAGGAACGCGTTCTCCCCCAGTCCGGTGGCTGTGATCCAGTCCGTAACCGCGCCGGCCCGGATGCCGGCGTCGGCGAGCAGCACCCGAAGGTTGCCGAATGTAACCGACAGCATCCACAGGCTCATGATCGACACGGCGCCGAGCGCTAGGCATGCGGCGATCACGAAGCCGAGCCACGGGATTGCCGCGAGCGCGGCCACGCGAATCTCCACCAGTTCTTGTTCTATCCGCGTGGAGCCGCGTCAAAAGCTCTGTGGGTTGCGCCAGCCGATTGCCCTGCTGTTTTGTCGACTTGGACGGAATCAGTCGGTCGAACCGCTCGAGCGCAGTTTCTGGACAAGCACGGGAATCAGTGCAAGCAGGCCCAGACCAACCAGCGGCAGCCAGATGTGGGGCTCCAGGATCAGGTTGGGCGAAATCCCCTTGCCTTCCGCGATGGATTGGCCGAGGCCCGCGCCGATCGCGGTTTCGAAGACCAGCATGATCACCCCGCCGAGCGCGGTCGCGAACGTGAACAGCCATACCGGGCAGCGAAGCCACGCCAACGCGACCGTGATTCCGCCGAACGGAAACAGCGGCACGAAGCGCAGGAACAGCGTGTAGGAAACGGGATGGACCTGGTACCCCTGGCGTATGCGTTCGACGAACTTCGGCGGCGGTCGCTTGCCGGTTCCGAACGCGTGGCGGGCAGCAAAGAACAACAGCAGCGACCCGAGGACTTCACCCACCAGCGACAATCCGATTGCCGTCCCCATGCCGAACAACATTCCTCCGGCGATGATGACCAGCAACGGCCCGGGCATCGCGGTGGCGATCGACAGGGCGAGGACGGCGATGTAGATGATGTAGGCAAGCGCCGGCTCGGAGGCAATCTGTCGCGACCAGTTTGCCTGTTCCGCCATGATGCGATGCGGATTGAAATGTTCCAGCATGCCGCTCGCGCCGACTGCCACGCCGATCGCAACCAGAATCAGCAATGGCACGAATGCGCGCAACCGGCTCATGGGCAATGGGACAACCGAGGGTATTCGACAGGATAGCCGGTTGCCCTTAATGACACGAAACGTGCGGCTGCGTGGAGACGCCCACGCCGTCCGTCAGTAGCGCGGACCGCCGCGCCGGGCATAGTCTGCGAGCACTTTACGGACAGCTTGGCGGTTGAGGTCGCGCCTCACCCGGATCCCGCGACGTTCGAGTTCGCCGATCCAGTCGCCCGGCAGCGGTCCCTCGTCGAATCCGGCCAGCGATTCGGTGTCTTGCGCGCGCGCACCGACCAGCAGTTCATCGATTCCCGCCCACACGATTGCGCCGTAGCACTGACAGCAGGGCTGCGAACTGGCGGCGAGCGTATAACGGCGTTCGTCGTCATTGAGACGGGCGCGCCCAAGTCTCTGCTGCGCCCCGGCGAGCGCCATGATTTCGGCATGCGCCAGTGACGACTGCAAGGGCAGGACCCGGTTCACCCCGACTGCGATCAAGCCACCGGTATCGTCGAATACCGCCGCGCCGAACGGGCCGCCGGTCGCATACTCGGTATTGGCGCGGGCCAGGTCGATCGCAACCGATATCCGCGCGGCGTCGTCTGCGTAGACACGCTCAAAGTCGACCGCGTCGGCGATCCATGCGGGCAGTGTTGCTGGTGCGCGTCCTCGACCTTGTTCCATGGGCGCAACGTAGCACGAGTCCCTGTCTGCCCCGGTGGCGAGCGACGCTGGTATCGCCTGCGTTTCCTCAAGTGCCGAGGGTGTCGACGTGCTGCTGCGCAACAACGCGCCTGCGGCCGCGCATCACACCCTTCGGCGCCCGAAAATCAGCGCAATGATGAAGAGGATGATGAAGATGACGAACAGGACCTTCGCGATGCCGGCGGCGAGGCCGGCAACGCCGAAGAATCCGAAAAATCCGGCGATCAACGCGATGATCAGGAAGACGATGGCGTAATACAGCATGGCGCTCTCCTTGTGCGACGTTGCATTGCGGTCGGTTCACGGGTGCACGTTGATTCACATCTTATGGTTGGTGCCAACCTTGCGAGGGAACGCCGGCAGCCAACGGAGGCAAGCGGTTCCCACGAAGCAGCGTACCGCTTGCCTTGGCAGGCGGTTCATCGGTTACAGGCCGCTTTCGAAATTCCGGACCTGATCGCGGGCCTCATCCTTGGCGATGCCATAGCGTTCCTGCACCTTGCCGGTGAGGTATTCCGCACTGCCGGATGCCGCCGTGAGGTCATCGTCGGTCAGCTTGCCCCAACGAGTTTTCAATTTGCCGCTGAGTTGCTTCCACTGGCCCTTGATCTTGTCCTCGGTCATCGGTGTTCTCCATGTTGGGCTGATACAGCGGCTTGGGCCACTGGGGGGTAGCGCCTACAGTTCGCTTTCGAACTCGTAGACCTGGAGCAGGGCTTCACGCCGATCCACGCCATAACGATCCTGCAGGACCCGGGCGAGGTATTCGGCAGTGCCGCCGGAATAGGCGACGTCATCGCTCGTCAACCGGCGCCAGCGTCGGCGAATCCTTCCGGCGATGGTCGACCATTCTTCCTTGATGCGGTCGTGTCCCAAGATCGCGGACGTTGCATTGACCTGGGTAAGCGGGGGGAGCGTTGTCATGTCGGTCAGTCCTTTGCCTTCAGGCCGGAAGCATCCACGTCCTTGACGCCCTTGACGCTTTTCGCGGCGGCAACGGCCTTCTTGACGGCGATTTCGCTGGGCAGGACACCCGTCAAAGTGACCACGCCACCTTTGGTGTCGACCGAAACATCCATGCTCTTGACGCCCTTGGTGGTGGCCAGTTCGCTTTTCACCTTGGTAGTGATCCACGTGTCGCTGACGGCCTCTCCCGCGGTCGACGATTGGTCGCCCGTCGAGGTGGCGGGTTGCGCGGCGATCGCGGCATTGGCGGACATTCCGAATCCAAGCGCGGCAGCGAGGGCGATGACAGCGAGATTGCGTGTTTTCATCGTAGGTCTCCTTTTATGTCTGGCAGCGCCGTTCCAGCGACGATGCAACTGCAACGTATCAGCTTGGATGTGAATGGAACCGGCCATTTCTTTGAATTGAAACTGAATGGACGGCCGGACGTCCGCAGCACCGAGCGGTTACCGGTTGTGCTGCGGTGCAATATTGGCGCCGTGCGGTTCGATTTCGGGACGGCGGACCTGTCCGCCGTCCCGTACCAGCGGCGGGCAATGTCGGTCCCAAGAGGTGTCTCGCGACACCGTGCGTGCGCGTCCGGCAGCACCGTGGGGCGGACACCGTCCGCCGTTCCGCATCAGCGGCGGGCAATGCCCGACCTACGAGGATTGCTTCGACCAGGTGTCGCGCAAGGTCACCGCGCGGTTGAACACCGGACGCGCGGGTGCATGGTCGTGGCGATCGGCGACGAAATAGCCGGTGCGTTCGAACTGGAAGGCTTGTTCCGGTTGCGCGTCGCGCAGGGACGGCTCCAGACGGGCCGTGATGCTGCGGCGTGCATCCGGGTTCACGTGATCCAGCCAGGTTCGGCCATCGCGGTCGTCATCGGGATCGGCGACGTCGAACAGCCGGTCATACAGCCGCAACTCGGCTTCCATCGCATGGGTTGCGCTGACCCAGTGGATGGTGCCCTTCACCTTGCGGTCGGCACCGGGCATGCCATGGCGAGTCTCGGGATCGAGCGTGCAGTGCAGTTCCGCGACGTTGCCGGCGGCGTCCTTGACCGCTTCATCGCAGCGGATGATGCCGACGCCGCGCAGGCGCACTTCGCCACCGGGTACGAGACGTTTGAATCCTTTTGGCGGAACCTCCGCGAAATCGTCGCGTTCGATCCACAGCTCGCGCGAGAACGGGACTTCGCGCTTGCCGAATGTATCGTCCTTGGGATGGTTCGCAATGGACAGGGTTTCCGCGTGGCCATCCGGCAGATTGGTGATCACGAGCTTCAGCGGATCGAGTACCGCCATCCGGCGCGGTGCGCGGGCGTCGAGGTCTTCGCGAACGGAGGCTTCCAGCACGCCGTAGTCGATCACGCTGTTCTGCTTGGACAGTCCCGCCCGCTCCCAGAACATGCGGATCGCGGCTGCCGTGAAGCCGCGCCGGCGCGCGCCCGCGAGGGTCGGCATGCGCGGGTCGTCCCAGCCATCGACGAGTTTGTCGTTGACCAGTTGCAGCAACTTGCGCTTGCTCATCACGGTGTAGCTCAAGTTGCCGCGCGCGAATTCGATCTGGCGTGGTTTTGATGGCGCGGTCGGCAGACCCTTCTCGACCAGCGGCTGCCACAGTTCGGCGTGATCGGGAAGGTCCACGTTGTCGACGCACCAGTCATACAGCGGCCGGTGGTCCTCGAACTCGAGCGTGCAGAAGGAATGGGTGATGCCTTCCAGTGCATCGGAAAGCGAATGCGCAAAGTCGTACATCGGATAGATCGGCCAGGCGTCGCCGGTGTTCTGGTGGGCGAGTTTGCGGATGCGATACAGCGCCGGATCGCGCAGGTTGATGTTGCCCGAGGCCATGTCGATCTTCGCACGCAGCGTGCGCGAGCCATCGGGGAACTCGCCCGCGCGCATCCGCCGGAAGAGGTCGAGGTTTTCCTCGACCGAACGATCCCGGTACGGCGAATCGCGTCCCGGCTCGGTGAGCGTGCCGCGGTATTCGCGCACCTGTTCGGCGTCGAGGTCGTCTACGTACGCCTTGCCGTCCTCGATCAATTTCAACGCGGCGCGGTAGAGCACCTCGAAGTAGTCCGACGCGTGGCGCAACTCGCTCCACTCGAATCCGAGCCAGCGCACGCTGTCCTTGATGCCTTCCACGAATGCCGGGTCTTCCCGGCCCGGGTTCGTGTCGTCGAGGCGCAGGTTGCAGGTGCCGCCGAACTCGCGTGCGATTCCGAAATTGAGGCAGATGGCCTTGGCATGACCGAGGTGCAGGTGACCGTTCGGCTCCGGCGGAAAGCGCGTGGTGACGCGGCCCCCGTTCTTGCCCGACTCTTGGTCGGCCAGCACGATGTGGCGGATGAAGTTGGTGACCACGTGCGCTTCGGTCGCCATGGGGCAGTTCCTGTGCAGGACAGCCCACAAGTGTAGCGACGCGAGCATGGGTAGCGGTCCATTTGCCGTCGTCCTTCGACTCCCGCCCTGAAGTTGGGGGCTGCGCTCAGAGCCTGTCCCGGCCTCGTTCCTGTCTCTTGATCACACCGCAACTGAACTCGATGCCAAAAGAACTCGTCATTCCGCGGCCATCGCCGGTTTCATCGCTCTGCCCGCGGTGAAGCTGCGGGCAGCCCCGCAATGACGGGAATTGGGTGATCGCGCGTTGTTTCGTACGAGGTGATCAAGAGACAGGACTTGATCCGGGACGAACGGCTATTCGTCGGACCGCTGCTGCTTGCGTGCGACGATCGACCGGGCTAGCTTGGAGCCATGCGAGTGGTCTACCACGCGGAAAACATCGTCGATGCGCACTTGGTCAAGGACGCACTGGACCATGCGGGGATTCCCGCCTTCATCAAGGGCGAATACCTGATCGGCGGGGTGGGGCAGTTGCCGGCGCGGGATTTCCTGGCGGTAAGCGTCCCGGACGTGTGCATCGAGGCGGCAGAGCCGGTGGTGCGCGAAATGGTCGAGATGCTGCACGCCCCGATCGCCGAGGATCGCGATTCCGAGGCGACGCCCCTGCCGTCCCTGCGACCCGCGCCAACTTGAACGCCACCGTTGCGACCGGGGAATCCGATTCCACGTTGCGGGAGCGGTTGAAAGCCCGCGTCCGCGACGTGCCCGATTTTCCGCGCCGCGGCGTGCTCTTCAAGGACATCACGCCGCTGCTCGCCGACGCCCGCGCCTTCGGCGACTGCGTGGCCGCGATGGCGGCGCCGTGGCGGGGTGCCGCGCTCGATGCGGTGTGCGGAATCGAGGCGCGCGGCTTCATTTTCGGCGCCGCGCTGGCGCGCGTGCTCGATGTCGGCTTCGTGCCGCTGCGCAAGGCTGGCAAGCTGCCGGCCCGAACGGTCGGCGTCGACTTCCAGCTCGAATACGCCAGCACCCGGCTCGAGGTCCACGCCGATGCGCTTGCGCCCGACGCGCGTGCGCTGATCGTCGACGATGTGCTGGCGACCGGTGGCACGCTGGCCGCCGCGTGCGCACTGCTGGAGCGGCTCGGCGCGCAAGTCGCCGGCGGTTCGTTGGTCATCGAACTCGAATTCCTGCGTGGCCGCTCGCACTGGCGCGCCGATGCACCGCTGCATTCCCTGATCCGCTATTGATCACGCTTTGCAGGTTGGGCTGAATGCAATGAAGCCCGACACGACCTTTGCTGGGACGTTGGGCTTCCGCCGGTGAAGCCGGCCGTCAGCCCAACCTGCCCGCTGCTTCGCAGGGGCATTGCCCGCAGTTGTCGGTGTGCGGCGGACCGTGTCCGCCCTGCGCGTGTTCCGCGACCAAGATTGCCTACAAGAAGCGGCTTAACCGTTCGAGCTGCCGTGCGCGGGCGTCGGCCGTTGCGCGAGTACTACTTCGGCGGTGAACGGTTCGCCGGTGCGCAGTCCGGAAACCTTCACCTTGCTGCCCGGCGCCGTCTCCGCTTCGCGGCTACGAAGATCGCCGGGGTCGATGATGGGCTGGTTGCCCATTGTCAGCAGGATGTCGCCCGGCTGAAGGCCCGCCTGTGCCGCAGGCCCGCCCGGATAGACATCCAGCACCGTGGCGCCTCGCGCCGCCCCGGGCAATCCGGAATCTGCCGATACCACCACGTTGCCGACTTCGATGCCCAGCCAGCCGCGCACCACGCGGCCATGCTCGACAATCTGCTCGAGCACCCGCTTGGCGGTCCGGACGGGAATCGCGAAACCGATGCCCTGCGCGCCGACGTCGCGATCCAGCATCGCGGTGTTGATTCCGACCAACTCCCCCTTGGCGTTGACCAGCGCACCCCCGGAATTGCCGGAGTTGATCGCCGCGTCGGTCTGGATGAAATCCTCGTAAGGCGACAGGCTCAACTGCCTCTGCAATGCGCTGACGATGCCCATGGTCACCGTCTGTCCGATCCCGAAGGGATTGCCGATCGCCAACACGACGTCGCCCACGCGCGGCGGCTCCGGATCGAGTTCGATCGTCGGAAGCTGGCTGGCATTGATCTTGAGCACCGCGAGGTCGGTGTCCGGATCGGTGCCGATCACGCGCGCCTGGGCCACCCGCCCGTCGTGCAGCATCACGCGGATGTCGTCGGCCCCGGAGATCACGTGGTTGTTGGTCAGGACGTATCCGTCGGAGGTGAAGACCACCCCCGAACCCAGGCTCTGTTCACGCCGGCGCATCGCCGGGCCCGCCACGCCGCCCATGAACTGGCGCAGCAGCGGGTCGCGGAAGATCTGCACAGGACGCTCTGTGACGATCTTGTTGGCGTAGATGTTCACCACGGCCGGGGTGGCGCGGGCCACGGCGCTGGCATAGGAGGCGGGGCCGGGCGGCGCTTGCGCCGAAGGCTCTGTCGTCGGCGCCGAAATCGATGGATGGCTGCCGATCCCGGCGCGCAGGTGATCGCCCGCACCGGGCCACAGCAGTCCGATCACGAATGCAGCCGCAAGGCCCACCACCACGAACTGCAGGACAAAAAGGAGCGGACGGAGCTTGCGGAGCATGGAAATGCGCCCCTCGGGCGCCGTCGGATTGTGCGCTCAAGAGGCGAACGCTAAACTAACACGATTTTGGGGCCCGAAGGATGACTCGGTTGCGGCAGGGACACGGCCGTTCATCCGGGTTTTTTGCCAGGTGGGCCATGCGACCACGGCGGCGAAGTTCGTCGCCGGGACCTGAGGTAGCGCGGAGAGGCTGATGGCGGACGAGAGCATCAACAAGGGGCGACGCAGATTCCTGACGGCCTCCACGGCCGTGATCGGCGGCGCCGGTCTCATCATCACGGCGATCCCGTTTGTGGAGACCTGGCTGCCGAGCGCACGCGCGGAAGCCGCCGGCTCGCCGATCGCGGTCGACATCGGCAAGCTCGAGAGGGGCCAGATGCTGCGGGTCGCCTGGCAGAGCCAGCCGATCTTCGTGATCAACCGCACGCCTGAACAGTTGCAGTGGCTCCCGAAGCAGGACTCGCGCCTGCGCGATCCCGATTCGAACGAGCCGCAGCAGCCGGCGTACTGCAAGAACGGACACCGCTCGATCAAAGCCGAGTGGATGGTGCTGATCGGCATCTGCACGCACCTGGGCTGCGTGCCCGACTACAAGAAAAAGGTCGGCCCGGAACCGTTCGATCCCAACTGGAAGGGTGGTTTCTACTGCCCCTGCCACCACTCGCGCTACGACATGGCGGCGCGCGTGTACGACGGCGTGCCGGCGCCGCTGAACATGGTGGTACCGCCGTACCACTTCGTCGATGACACCCACATCCAGATCGGCGTCGATCCGAAAGGAGCCGCGTAATGGGCGCATTCACGCAATGGTTCAGCGAGCGTGCTCCGGGCATGGGCGCCGCCTATCGCAAGCACATGACGGAGTACTACGCGCCGAAGAACTTCAACGTGATGTATTACTTCGGTTCGTTCGCGTTGCTGGTGCTGGTGAACCAGATCGTCACGGGCATCTTCCTGACGATGTTCTACACCCCGACCGCCGCCGGCGCGTTCGACTCGGTGCAGTACATCATGCGCGATGTCAACTGGGGCTGGCTGGTGCGTTACATGCACACCACCGGCGCCTCGATGTTCTTCATCGTGGTGTACCTGCACATGTTCCGCGGTCTGATGTATGGCTCGTTCAAGAAGCCGCGCGAGCTGGTGTGGCTGCTCGGCATGCTGATTTTCCTCGCGCTGATGGCCGAAGCCTTCATGGGCTACGTGCTGCCGTGGGGCAACATGTCGTTCTGGGGCGCCAAGGTGATCATCACCCTGTTCAGTGCGGTGCCGTGGTTTGGCCACACCCTGGTGACCTGGATCATGGGTACCTTCGTCCCGGGTGATCCGACTTTGAACCGGTTCTTCGCGCTTCACGTGGTGGCGCTGCCGCTGGTGTTGCTGCTGCTGGTGGTGCTGCACCTGGGCGCGCTCCACGAGGTCGGTTCCAACAACCCCGACGGCGTCGAGATCAAGAAGCACAAGGACTCGAAAGGTATCCCGCTGGACGGCATTGCGTTCCACCCGTACTACACGCTGAAGGACCTCGTTGGCGTCGGCGTGTTCCTGATCATCTGCGCGGTAATCATCTTCTTCGCGCCGAGCGTCGGCGGATTCTTCCTCGAGCACGACAACTCGATTCCCGCAAACGACCTGGTGACCCCTGCGACGATCAAGCCGGTGTGGTACTTCACACCGTTCTACGCGATCCTGCGCATGATCCCGAGCAAGGGGCTCGGCGTGCTGGCACTGGCGATTTCGATCGTGGTGCTGTTCCTGGTGCCGTGGCTGGATCGCGGCAGCGTCAAGTCGATCCGCTATCGGGGTGTCAGCTACAAGATCGCCCTCACCATCTTCGCGATCGTGTTCGTGTTGCTGGGGTGCATCGGCGCGGACATGACGCCCGCCTGGATCGTGGCGATCTTCGGCCCCAACGCCGACATCACCACCATCGAGAACCTGTTCGGGCGGATCCTCGTGATCCTCTATTTCGCGTTCTTCCTGTTCCTCTGGGTGTACACGTTCTTCGGGTGGGAGAGGACCAAGCCGGTTCCGGAAAGGGTGACCACGCATGCATGACAAGACTCCTTGCGCTTCCGTGCGCACCCTGGCCGCGGCGCTGCTGGCATTGCTGGTGGCTTTCGCGGCGGCGCCCTCCGCGCTCGCCGAGGAAGGTGGCTACCCGAACGCCAACGTCAACGTGCATGACCAGGGTTCGCTGCAACGCGGCGCCCGGCTTTTCATGAACTACTGCGTCGGCTGCCATTCCCTGAAGTACATGCGCTATTCGCAGATGGCCGAAGGGCTCGGGCTCACCGAAAAGCAGGTGATGGACAACCTGAACTTCACCGGCGTCAAGTTCGGCGAGCCGATCATCTCGGCGATGCCGGAAGCCGACGCCGAAAAATGGTTTGGCAAGGCCCCCCCGGACCTGTCGCTGGAAGTCAGCGCCAGGGGCCCCGACTGGGTGGCCGCGTACCTGAAAGCCTTTTACCTCGACCCTTCCACCGCCAGCGGCTGGAACAACACGGTATTTCCGAACGTCGCGATGCCATTCCCGCTGTGGCAGTTGCAGGGCGAGCAGGTCGCGGTGATGAACCCGCCCGCGAACGGCCAGCCGGCCACCGTGAAGGAGCTCAAGCTCGCGCAATCCGGCAGCATGACGCCTGCCCAGTACGACCGGGCGGTGCGCGACCTCACCGCGTTCCTGACCTATGTCTCGTCCCCGGACGAGCTGGTGCGCAGCCGCATGGGTGCATGGGTGGTGCTGTATCTGATATTTTTCACGCTGTTCGCACTGGTGCTCAAGAAGGAATACTGGAAGGACGTGCATTGATCGCCGGCAAGCAAAGCCGGAAACGCGATGCCACCAGAACCGGGACGGCCGCGTCACCGGACCCACAAGGCCCACGGGGGACACTGGCATGATTCAAACGGCCCACACCCGCACCGTATTGACCCTGTTCACCGCGCCTGACGACGTGCAGTCGCACCGTGTCCGGCTGGTGCTGGCCGCCAAGGGGGTCGTGTACGACCGCGTCGAGGTGCCGCCCGGGAAGCCGCACGAGGAACTGTCCTTGGTCAATCCCTACGGCGACACCCCGACCCTGCAGGACCGCGACCTGGCCCTGTACGAGCCCGATGTGGTGTGCGAATACATCGACGAACGCTATCCGCATCCGCCGCTGATGCCGGTCGATCCGTTGTCGCGGGCGCGCCTTCGGCTTGCCTGCGTGCGCATCGAACGCGATTGGGTGCCCGAAGTGGGCGCGATCAAAGCCGGTGGCCGCACCGCCGAGCCGGCGCGCAAACGCCTGCGCGAGCACCTGATGACCGCGCTTCCGCTGTTCAAGGCTGCGAAGTTCTTCCTCAATCCCGAAATCAGCCTCGCCGACTGCCTGGTGGCGCCGGTGGTGTGGAGGCTGCCGTCGCTCGGCGTTTCGCTGCCGAAGGAAGCCAAGCCGATCATCGACTACGGCGAGCGGCTGTTCCGCAGCCAAGGCTTCGCGCGCAGCCTGACCCACGAAGAGCGTCTGCTGGGCGAGCTGTGACCGAGGGCCCCGCCATGACCTCGAACCGCCCGTACCTGTTGCGGGCGGTCCACGAGTGGATTTGCGACAATGGCCTTACTCCCTACGTCGTCGTGGATGCGGCACAGCCGGGCATCCAGGTTCCGCCACAGTCGGTGAGTGAAGGCCGGGTGGTCTTGAACCTGGCGCCACGCGCCGTGTCCCGCCTGGAGATCGGCAACGACGCGATCACCTTCATGGCCCGCTTCGGCGGCGCGAGCCATGCGGTCACGCTTCCGATCGCCGCCGTCCAGGCGATCTACGCGCGCGAAAACGGCCAGGGGATGCTGCTGTCCGAAGACGCGACGGTTGCGACAGCACCCGTCGGCCCCGCGGATTCGCAGCCGGCGGAGGTGAACGAACCGAAGCCATCAAGACCGGTGACTCCGTTGCAGGCCGTGCCCGCATCCTCGCGTGACAAGCCGGAATCCGGCCGTCCGGCCTCTTCGGGCAACGGCGACGATCCCGACAAGCCACGACCTCGCGGCAAGCCCAACCTGCACGTCATCAAGTGACGACAGGATGTCGTCATCCCGTGCAGGCCATGGATGGCCGTTGACACGGGATCCAGAAAGAGCATTTCCGTCATCCCGGCCAGTCCAGGGATGTACGCTGAGCCGGGATCCAGAACGAGGAAGTCGTCATCCTGTGCAGGGCGAGATTCCGCGCTTGCGCGATGCATGCAGGAGCCGGCCATGCCGGCGACCGGCCTCGCATTAACGGATCGCGCGCAGAAGTAAGGAGCAAGCGCTCCGCGCAGGCGCGTTCCTGCGCCGAAGCGAAAGTAGCCCGCACGCAAGGACTGCGCACGGAATCACGACATGGATGCCACGTCCGACGTCAGTGCAACGTCCGCCGCCGGCGATCCAGTGGCACCACGTTGTCCGGGAACTCGCCGCTGCGCGCAAGCGTGGCTGCCACGAAAGGCGAGGTTGCGATGGGCGGCGCGCTGGCCGATGGCTCTTGCGACGGCAGGCGCGTGGCCACGATCCGCTCGCCGAGCAGCGTGATGCTGGCGGTCCGGCGGTCGCTGCCGCCGAGGCTGGTGTCGAATCGGTATTCGCGCGTCATTTGCAAGGCGCCACGCCGCCACCGGGCGTGCAGGCGGTGCAGTCCGACGCTGTCGTCGAGCAGTTGCAGGCCGTGGCGTTCGCACAGTTGCCGGGCAAGCAGGGTCGCACGTTCGCGCAGGCGCAGCACGTGGTACCACGCCGCGACGAGCACCATCAATCCCAAGAGTGGCAACCAGACTTCCAGCACGCCGCGATTCTCCTGTGCCCGCACCTCCGGGGCACGAATCATCATGCCCGTATCGAGGTGGGAAAGACAGATGGGGGCGACGCGGGGTTATTTCACGCGTTCGACGCGCACGCTCTGGTTGCAGCCCTGCACGTACATCAGCCAACTGCCGAGGATCATCGGTTTGATCGTGACCGCTGGGTTGTCCACGTCAGGGCAGGAATAGGCGCCGGATTCCGCCTGTTTCCACACCTGGCCGTTGTCGAGGGTGAAGCTGTTGTGGCCGGACCAGCCACTGAAGTGCCCCACCAGGTGGGTGGTCAGTTTGTCGCGCGGCTGGTTGTCCGCATAGAACACGGGATTGCCGCTGGCGCTGACCATCTTGACCTGCTCGTGCGTACGCATCCAGTCGTCCAGGAACTGCAGTTCCTGCGGGGACAGTTTGTCGAGTCCGGCGGCCTTGAAGTCGGCCGCGGACATACGCTCCTCGAGGGAGGAAAATTGCTGCGCCATGGCAGGCATGGCGGCGATCAGCACGGCCAGGGCGGCCGGCAACATCAGTCGGATGCGCATGAGCGGCGATGATAGCAGTGACCATGGCCATCGCACAGGGTCCGTTGGCGCTCGATTGACTACACTGCCAGTCTTTCGACGACCTTTCCTTCGGGCTGGCCTGCCCGCCTATCCGGTCCATGAATCGCCCTCCGCAAACATCGGCAACACCCGCAGGCTCTGCTCCCGTGGATGGACTGCCGGCCGCCAGACATGCGCTGTGGGCGGAGTCGGATGCGTTGCTGCGCGATCTGGGTTGTGACGACGATACGCGTCTCGCGGCGGCGTGGTATGCGGTCGCGTGCTCACGACCCGAGGCTTGGCGGGACGCCATGGAGCAGGTATCGCCCGCCGTTCGCAGGCTCGTCGAGGGCCAGCAGCAGGCCGAGCAGGTGTGGGCGCTGCACGCCGCCCGTGACGGCAAGCCCGGCAACGAGGGCTTGCGCCGGCTGCTGCTGGCAATCATCCGCGACCTGCGCGTGGTGTACCTGCTGCTGGCGCGTCAGTTGGCGGAGATGCGCACGGCCGACGCGTTGCCGGAGGCGCGGCGCCGCGAACTCGCCTTGCGCACGCGCGACATCCATGCGCCGTTGGCCAACCGGCTCGGCATTGGGCAATGGAAATGGGAGCTGGAGGACCTGGCCTTGCGCTACCTGCAGCCGGACCTCTACCGCCGCATCGCCGGGCTGCTCGACGAGCGGCGCGCCGATCGCGAAGCGTGGATCGGGCGCTGCGTTGCCGAGTTGCGGGAGGCGCTTGCCACACACGGGATTGCGGCCACCGTCAACGGCCGCGCCAAGCACATCTACTCGATCTGGCGGAAGATGCAGCGCAAGGGGATCGGATTCGGCGAGCTGTACGACATCCGCGCCCTGCGCGTGCTGACCGGCAGCGTTGCCGACTGCTACGCGGTACTCGGCGTGGTCCATGCGTTGTGGCCGATCATTCCGCAGGAATTCGACGACTACATCGCGCGGCCGAAAGGCAATCATTACCGCTCGTTGCATACCGCGGTGATCGGGCCGGACGGCAAGACCCTGGAGGTGCAGATCCGCACCGAAGACATGCACCGGGGCGCCGAACTCGGCGTGGCGGCGCACTGGCGCTACAAGGAAGGCGGGTCCGGTGACGACGCCTACGAGGCGCGCGTGGCATGGATGCGCAAGTTGCTCGAGGCGCGTGCCGAAGGCGAAGACGACAGCGCCTTGCTGGCGGAACTGCGTTCGGAGCTGGCGGAGGAACGGGTGTACCTGCTGACGCCGAAAGGAGAGGTCATCGACCTGCAGGCCGGCGCGACGGTGCTCGACTTCGCCTACCACGTGCATACCATGGTCGGACATCGGTGCCGGGGCGCGAAGGTCAACGGACGCATCGTGCCCCTGGCGTACCAGCCCGCGAGCGGCGACCGCGTCGAGATACTGACCGCGCGCGAAGCCGCGCCCAGCCGCGACTGGCTGTCGCCGCAACTGGGCTACCTCAATACGGCGAGTGCCAGGGGCAAGGTGCGTGCGTGGTTCCGGCGCGAGGACCTCGCGGCGAATGTGGCGGCAGGGCGCCAATTGCTGGAGCGCGAAGCCCGCAGGCTGGCCTTTCCCGACGAAGTACTGGAACGACTGCCGGCGAAGCTCGGACGCAAGGGCCGCGACGATCTGCTGGTCGCGCTGTCGCTGGGCGAGGTCGGTACCGCGCAGTTGACGCGCGCGATGCTGGAGATGTCTTCTCCCCCGCCCGCGGCGTCAGTGGCACCTTCGCGATTGCGGCAGCGCGAAGCCGGCAAGCCCGGATCGCTCACGGTCGAGGGGATCGGTAATCTGCTGACCGCCCTCGCGCGCTGCTGTCGGCCACTGCCCGGCGACGAGGTCACGGGCTATGTCACCCGCGGCCGCGGTGTCACCGTGCACCGCGCCGATTGCGTCTCGCTGTCGCGGTTGCGCGCGCGCAATCCGGAACGCGTGATCGAAGTTCGCTGGCAGAGCGCACCGGACCGCGCCTATGAAGTCGCAATTGCGGTGGTGGGCTACGACCGCCGCGATCTGCAGCGCGATGTCACCAACGTCATCGCCAACAGTGGCGCGCGGATCGTCGCCTCCGAAACCCGCAGCGACCGGGACGTCGGCGAGGTCGCGATGCATTTCGCGCTGCGGGTACACGATTACGGCGAGCTGTCGGCGCTGCTGGCGAAGGTCGGCGCGGTGGCCAACGTGACGGACGTTCGGCGGCTGGCCGGCGGCTGAATGGCGCCTCCGCGGCGCGCGCGGGCGCTTTGCGACCGAATGCTAAGATGGCGGCGTTTTGCGCACTCCTCGGCTGCGCCGGAACCGGCGCCCGGCCCCCGTGGTCCCATGGGCGCAAGAATGGCGTCGACAGACAGGTACGCTGGAGTGCGCTTCGGCGATGGATTGGCATGAACGGACGGCAGGATTCAAACGGCAACTCACGCCGCACCGACCCGGTCCTGGGCAACCTCGACCAGGTCGATGCCGGTGAGGACCGGCGCGGTGCACGGCCGGTGCAGCGGTCGCCCGCGGGCAGGCCGCCCGCCGCCTCCAGGCCCCCGCGCGACCCACGCCGTGGCCACCGCGGGTGGTGGATCGCGCTGGTGATCGTGCTGGTGCTGGCCGGCGCCGGCGCGTGGGCGTTCACGAACCAGGCGACGCTGCGCGGGCTGTTGCCGCAGACCCAATTGAATACGCTGTTGACGCGGGGCGATCGCGCCCTGGCGGCCGGCAAGTTGTCCGGCGGGCTCGACAGCGCGCGCGAATTGTACGAAGCCGCGCGGGTGCTCGATCCCGACAACGAACGCGCGCTGGCCGGTCTGCAGAAGGTTGGACATGAGGAACTCGAAAGGGCACTCCAGGCCCTGAAACGACGCGATTACGCAAGCGCGCGGAGCGACCTCGAGCAGGCGCGCAGCCTGTTGGGTGGCGGCACCGGCGTGGAGGCGGTGGACAATGAACTGGCCAAGGCCGTCCTGCACGACGCCAACATCAACCAACTGATTTCGCAAGCGCGCGAGGCGCTTGCGAACGGCCGCATCGAAGGACACAGCGGCGCCGCGGAGCTGTTCGGCAAAGTCTTGGCCGGCGACCCGCACAACGCGGTGGCGCGCCACGGCATGGAACAAGTGGGCGACGTTCTCGCGACGCGCCTCCAGACCCAGCTCGGCAATCACGATCGTGCCGCGGCGAAAAAGACCTTGTCGACGCTCGCCGACCTGCTGCCCCGTTATTCGCAGTTGCCGACGTTGCGCGCGGCGGTCGCTGCGGCCGATCGCGCCGCGGACACGCAGCGCGACCAGTACCTTGCGCACGGCGAGGCCGACCTGCGCGCGGGCAAGATCACGGGCGGGGGCAACGACAATGCAGAGGCGCAGTTCAAGGCGGCGCTGGCAGCCGATCCCGGCAACGCAAAGGCCCAGGAAGGCCTGGGCAAGGTCGCGGAAGCCTTGATCGTGCAGGCCAATGCCGCGATCGATGCCGGGCACCCGAAAGAGGCGGAGGCGTTGCTCGACCACGCCGCCGCACTGGCGCCGAAGTCGACAGACCTCGTCGCCGCCCGCTCGCGCCTGACTGCGGGTCCGCCGCAGGTATCCGCACCGCCGTCCGAGTCCGGCGCGGCGCCGGCCCTGACCCCGGCCGAATCGGCCAAAGTCGCGCGTCTGGTGGCGCGCGCCAGCGCGGCGGCGCAAAAGGGCGAAATCATGCTGCCGCCCGGCAACAGCGCCTACGATTTGTATCGCGCAGCGCTCGGCGTCGACGGCGACAATGCGCAGGCCCAGGCGGGCCTGCGGGCGTTGCCGAAGATCACCCGCGACCAGTTCAACCAGGCGCTCGAGAGCGGCAGCCTCGAACATGCCCATGACATGCTGGCGACGCTCGAACAACTCGATCCGGGCGATCCCGCGACGGACACCATGCGGCACCGGCTCGGCAGCGCGTGGCTGGACCGCGCCGCCCACGATGCGCGGCTGGGTCGTTCCGCGGCTGCACGCACGGCGCTGGAAGAGGCTCGGCAACTGGTGCCGCAGGATCCCCGGATCGGCGAAGTCGGCGCGCAAATCCATAAATAGCGATCATCCCTGATCGCGCAGTGCCGGGCACGCATTGGATGACAAATGAACTTTTGACGCGGATGGACGCGGATAGAGGTTCTTCATCGGTGCCAATCCGCGTTGATCCGTGCCGGGACCTGTTCTTTCGACTGGCAAAAGCGTCACTTATTAGCGCTTCCACAACAACCGCTGCGTGGGATCGTGGGGGGAAATTGCGACATGGCTGATTGGCGCACGGGGACGGTACTGGTCACGGGCGCCAGCAGCCAGATCGGCTGCTTCCTGCTCCCGGAACTCGCGCGCACCGGCGTTCGCATCGTGGCGCTGTCGCGTGCGCGGCAGCCGGCGGACCCCGGCGTGGATTGGTTGCAGGGTGCGCTGCCGGATCCGCCCGGGCCGGCCG
>JBOHYO010000258.1:0-2358 GCA_050737935.1 Rhodanobacteraceae bacterium | reverse complement strand
AGCCGGGCATGCTGCTGCTGGTGCCGGGGAGCGTGGGGTTCCGCAGCGTGACCGACCTGCTCAACAATCAGATCGCGAGCGGCTCCCACATCGCGGTACTGCTGGTGACGTTGCTGATCTCACTCGTCGCGGGGCTGCTGTTCGGTGACCTGCTGGTCGCGCCGCGAAGGAGTTTGTGAAACCATCAACGTTTTCATTCCGGGACCGCGCACCGCGGGATCCGGAATCCAGTTATTGATCTTCGAGGGCAAGCTCGATTCCGGGATCCATCGCCGATGAAACGGGCGATGGCCCCGGAATGATGACGGGTTGTTACGCTTTTCCCGAGTCCCGAGTCCCGAGTCCCGAGTCCCGGCATTACTTGATCAACAAATCCTTGTCCTTCTTGCCGGACTTCAGCGCGGCCAGGAACCAGCGCGGGCGCTTGCCGCGGCCGGACCAGGTTTCCGCCCCATTCGGGTTGCGGTATTTCGGCGCGACCTTGCCGACCTTGCCGCCGCGCCTGCGTCCGTATACCTGGGCGAAGGTCACGCCTTCGGCCTTGAGCAGCAAGTTGACCTTTTCCTTGACCCGGGCGGTTTTGTCCTTGTCGATCCCCTTCATGTGGGATTGCAGCTTGCGCATTAGATCGCGCGACTGCTTGCTGTTGAGCGAACGGACATCGATGGCTGCCATATTGACTCCGGTTTTGTCGGACGTGAAAGGGGATGTCGATCGGCAATCGCTGGATTCCAATCAACGCCACCTATTTTGGCGCAACGGGCCCGCGGTTGCAAAACCCCCGGATAATGCCCCTCAATTCGCGGCCGGAAACCCTTCCAATAATGCCTCACGATCGAGGTTGCGACTCTCGCTGTCGCGACGCCCGCGATATTCGAATGTGCCTGCGGCCAAGCCCCGTTCACTGACCACGATGCGGTGCGGTATGCCGATCAATTCGAGGTCCGCGAACATCGCGCCGGGGCGCAGGCCGCGGTCGTCCAGTGCGGTTTCGATACCCCGCGCATTCAGTTCCGCATACAACGATTCGGCGGCTTCATTCACGGCCGGATTGTTTTTGGGATTGATGAGGCAGATCGCCACCTGCCACGGTGCCATTGGCTCGGGCCAGGCGATGCCTCGCTCGTCGTGGTTCTGTTCGATCGCCGCGGCGACGATGCGGGTAATCCCGATCCCGTAGCAGCCCGTGACCGGCGTCTGGTCACGGCCGTCTTCGCCCAGCACCGTCACGCCCATCGTGCGGGTGTATTTGTCACCATTCTGGAAGATGTGGCCGACCTCGATCCCGCGTGCGATCGAGAGCGTTCCGTGCCCGTCCGGAGACGGGTCGCCCGCGACGACCTTGCGCAGGTCGGCGACGCGGGTGATGCGCGCGTCGCGTTCCCAGTTCGCGCCGGTGTAGTGGGTACCATCGAGGTTGCCGCCGCACACGAAATCGGCGAGCGCGGCGGCGGCGCGGTCCACGATCACAGGCACGCCGTCAGGCAATCCCACCGGTCCGATGGACCCGGGCGAGGCACCGGTCGCCGCACGGATTTCGTCCTCGCTGGCCAGCACTGATTCGCCGGGAAGCTCGGGCAGCTTGGCGGCCTTGACCTCGTTGACTTCATGGTCGCCGCGCACGCACAACGCGACCACGCCGTCGGTGCCGCGCACCAGCAGGGTCTTGATGCAACGCTCCGGCGGCACACCGAGGAACGCGCTGACTTCCTCGATGGTTTTCTGGGGTGGCGTATCCACGCGCGCGAGCGGTTGCTGTGGCGCGGGACGCGCGGCGGGTGGCGCGACCGCTTCGGCAAGCTCCACGTTCGCGGCATAGTCAGAGGCGTCGGAAAATGCGATCGCGTCCTCGCCCGAGTCGGCCAGCACCTGGAACTCGTGGCTGACGTCGCCGCCGATCGAGCCCGAGTCCGCGGCGACCGCGCGAAACTTCAGGCCCAGCCGCGTGAAGATGCGCCCGTAGGCGTCGTACATCGTCCGGTAGGTCGCATCCATCGAGGCCTGGTCGAGGTGGAACGAATAGGCGTCCTTCATGATGAATTCGCGCGAGCGCATCACGCCGAAGCGCGGGCGAATCTCGTCGCGGAACTTGGTCTGGACCTGAAAGAAGGTGACCGGCAGTTGCCGGTAGCTGCGCAACTCATTGCGGGCGAATTCGCAGATCACCTCTTCGTGGGTAGGGCCGTAACAGAATTCCTGCTCCCGCCGATCGCGGAATTTCAGGAGCGCCGGACCGTACTTGTTCCAGCGCCCGGATTCGTCCCACAGTTCGCGCGGCTGCACCGACGGCATCAGCATTTCGATCGCGCCGGCGTTGCGCATTTCCTCGCGCACGACCGTCTCGACCCTGCGCAGGAC
>JBOHYO010000257.1:0-1518 GCA_050737935.1 Rhodanobacteraceae bacterium | reverse complement strand
GCTCAGCACCACCCTGCAAGAGCACCCGACAGCGGTCGAATCGGTGCGCATCATTTAGACTGGCCGGATGATCCGATCCGATCCCTTCGACCGCGTCCCATCGCGCCACCGGCAAGCGGGCAACATTGCCGTGCGCCTGGTGCTGCTGGTGATCCTGCTGGCGATCGCCGCAGCGGTCGCATGGGGCGCCTTCGAGTACCTGCACTTCACGCGTAAGCCGCTGAGCGTGCGCGCCAGCGGACAGACGTTGGAAATCGCCCGAGGCGAGGGATTCAACGACATCGTGGGGCAGTTGCACGATGAAAAGCTGACCGATTCGCCAGCCATCTTTTGGCGCGCGCTCGCGATGCGCCTCGGCGTGGTCAACCGGCTGCACGCGGGCGAGTACGCGCTGCAGCCGGGAATGACACCGAAGGTGCTGCTGGAAAACATGGCCGCCGGGCGCGTGCTGCACCGGCGCGTCACGCTGGTGGACGGCTGGACGTTCGCGCAGGTTCGGCTGGCCCTCGGCAAGGCACCGAGGCTGGAGCACGAGCTCGGCCGGCTGGATGATGCCGCGGTGATGGCGAAGTTCGGTGACGCGGGCGGCTCGCCGGAAGGCCGGTCACCAGAAGGGGAGTTCATGCCCGATACGTACGACTACGTGCTCGGCATGTCCGACATGGACATCCTCGGGCGCGCCCACAAGGCGATGCAGGAATTCCTGGCCAGGGAGTGGTCCGCGCGCGACACCTCGGTTCCAATCGACAATCCGTACCAGGCGCTGATCCTCGCGTCGCTGGTCGAGAAGGAAACCGCGGTGGCGGCGGAACGGCCGGAGATCGCGGGGGTGTTCGAACGCCGCCTCAAGATCGGCATGAAGCTCGACACCGACCCCAGCGTGATCTACGGAATGGGCTCGGCCTACACCGGCAACATCCGCAAGAGCAATCTGGAAACCGACACGCCTTACAACACTTACACGCGCGCCGGACTGCCGCCGACGCCGATCGCGCTGCCCAGTCGCGCGGCGATCCACGCGGTGCTGCATCCGGCGGCGGGCGACGCGCTGTATTTCGTGGCCAAGGGCGATGGCACCCACCAGTTCTCGGCAACCTTGGCCGAACACAACGCCGCGGTCAGGAAATACATCCTCGGGAAGAAGCGCTGATGCGCGGGCGCATGGTGTCCCTCGAAGGCGGCGAAGGCGCTGGCAAGAGCACGCTCCTGGCCGGGCTTCGCGAGCATTTTCAGCGGGCCGGGCAGGACGTGCTGTATGCACGCGAACCCGGCGGCACGACGTTGGGCGAAGCCGTTCGCACCCTGGTGCTCGATCCCGCGCACCGCGGCATCACTGCCGAAGCCGAATTGCTGCTGATGTTCGCGGCGCGTGCACAGCTCGTGCGCGAGGTGTTGCGTCCCGCGCTGGCGGCGGGGCGTTGGGTGCTGTGCGACCGCTTCACCGATGCCAGTTACGCCTATCAGGGCGGCGGCCGTGGCGTGGATGCCGCGCGAATCGCCGAACTGGAGGGCCTAGCC
>JBOHYO010000256.1:0-3485 GCA_050737935.1 Rhodanobacteraceae bacterium | reverse complement strand
TCGCCCGCACCCGCTTCAATTTCTCCAGCGCCGAGGCAATGAACCTCTGGCCGCCGAATCCCGGGTTCACCGACATCACGAGCACGATGTCGACCTTGTCCAGCACGTACTCCAGCCAATCCAGCGGCGTTGCCGGATTGAATACCAGTCCCGCCTTGCAGCCGTGTTCCCGGATCAGCGACAACGTGCGATCGACGTGCCGGGTCGCCTCCGGATGGAAACTGATCGATGTGGCGCCCGCCTCCGCGAAGTCGGGGACGATCCGGTCCACCGGCTCGACCATCAGGTGCACGTCCATCGGCGCGGTGATGCCGTAGTCCCGCAGCGCCTTCAGCACCATCGGACCGATGGTGAGGTTGGGCACGTAGTGGTTGTCCATGACATCGAAGTGGATCCAGTCGGCGCCGGCGTCGAGCACGGCATCGACTTCCGCGCCGAGTTTGGCGAAGTTGGCCGACAAGATGGACGGTGCGATCACGCAAGATTGTTTCGCCATGGGTTGCCCTTGTAGGAGCCGGCCATGCCGGCGACCTTGCAGACGGTAGGCCAGGAATCGCGCGCAGGGCGCGCTCCTACCTGAAGCCACGCTCGGATTGTATGCGCTCCCACGCCGCATTGATTTCGCTGGCGCGGGCTTCGGCGCGACGGCGCAGGTCCTCGGGCATGTTGCCGAGGCGATCGGGGTGGTATTCGCTGATCAGCTTTCGGTAGGCGCGCTTGATGGTGCGCTGGTCGGCGTCGCGCGCCACGCCCAGCACCGCATAGGGATCGGGGCCGTTGTTGCGGGGCGACGGGGCGCGGTAGCCCGCATACCCATTCGCGTGCGCGTAGTCCCCGGCACGCGCGCCAGCGGCGCCGTGCCAGGCGAACCCCTTCATTGCCAGCAATGCGACCAACTGGATTTCGCTGATGCGCAGCGAAAACGCCACCCGTTTCAACACCTGCAGCTTGTCATCGGTCAGCGGCCCGTCGGCCAGCGCCACGTCGCACAGCATGTCGAGGAACGGCATCACCGAGCTGCGCCGCGGGAGGCACCAGGAACGCAGGTCGACCAGGGTCTTCGCGACGTCGAAGCCCGGGGCCTTGCCCTTGTTGAAAGCCTCGATCGCGCGCCGCCGCCACAGCGCGTCCAGCTCGAGGCGCGACATCAGCTTCTCGATGATGGCGACTTCGGCCTCCGAGACCCGGCCGTCGCTTTTGGCGAGGGCGCCCATCAGCGCGAACAGCGGTTCGACGTAACCGTCCTTGCCGCCGGTGTGCGTGAGCCCCGCGAGCCAGCCCGTATCGAACACCAGGTGTCCGACCACCAGTCCGATCAGCGCTCCGCCGAAATCGCGTGTCACCCACAAACCGATCACGAACCCGATCAGTTTGCCCCAGATCCTCATGGGCTCGCCGCCTGCGGCGGCTTGCACGGCGACTGGGCGGCGTACCAATTCGCCAGAGCCTGCATGTCCTTTTCGGTGAGCGGACCCGCGGCCGCGCGCATCACGGGCACATTGCGCTGGCCAGAGCGGTATTCGTGCAGGGCCTGCAGCAGGTAGGCATACGGCTGTCCGGCAAGGTTCGGGGCGCCGGGAATCCGCGCATGTCCATCGTCGCCATGGCACGCCGCGCACAGGCCGAGCTGCGCCGGGCGCGGCGGCGCGACGGTCGCGGCCAGCGTGCTCATGGGCGCGAGGACCGCGAGGATCAGGGCCATGGCGCGGGTGTTTTGCATCCCCCCAGTTTATCAGCCGGGCCGCCGCGAGCGCTGAACCCGCCGGACCCGTGCGACTACAATGGCGGCTTCACGAAACGCTGCGGGAACGCCATGCCGACCACGCTGCTGCAATCGGACTTGCCGGGACTGGAACTGCTGCATCGTGGCAAGGTGCGCGATGTGTATGCGCTGCCGAGGGGTCGCCTGCTGATCGTCGCGAGCGACCGGCTATCGGCATTCGACGTGGTCTTGCCCGATCCGATCCCCGGCAAGGGCGAGATGCTGACGCAGATTTCCAACTTCTGGTTCGGCAAGACCGCGCATCTGGTGCCCAATCACCTGACCGGCATGCCGGTCGCGGAGGTGCTGCCCGAAGGCGTGGACGCGAAGCCCTATGCCAGGCGCGCGGTCGTGGTGAAGCGCCTGAAACCTGTGCCGGTCGAAGCGATCGCGCGCGGGTACCTCATCGGTTCCGGCTGGAAGGATTACCAAGCCACCGGCTCATTGTGCGGGATCCGGCTTCCCGAGGGTTTGCAGCAGGCCCAGCAACTGCCGGAGCCGATCTTCACCCCTTCCACCAAGGCGCCCAAGGGGACGCACGACGAGAACATCGGCTTTGGGCAGGTGATCGCCACGATCGGCGCCGATCTCGCGGAGCAAGTGCGCCAGGCCACGCTTGCGATCTACCGCTTCGCCGCCAGCTACGCTGCACAACGCGGCATCCTCATCGCCGACACCAAGTTCGAATTCGGCACCGACGCCAACGGCAAGCTGTACGTGATGGACGAGATGCTGACCCCAGATTCCTCGCGCTTCTGGCCCGCCGACCAGTACCAGGTCGGCATCAGCCCGCCATCCCATGACAAGCAGTTCGTGCGCGATTACCTCGAGACCCTCGATTGGGACAAGCGCGCGCCGGGTCCGAAGTTGCCGCGCGAAGTGATCGAAGGCACTGCGGCGAAGTATGCCGAGGCGCTGAAGCGACTCGCAGGCATCGACGTCGCCTGAAACGGCCGCCGGCTGTCTCCAGCGGCCGATGGATCAGTGATGCATCCCGATCAGCATGAGGCCGCCTAAGATCAGCACGATGATGAAGACACCGATCACCCATTCGACCAGCGCAATCAGGCAGGCTCGGCTATAAGGCATCGCCTCTCCCGACGGACGCAGGATCATCTTCATGATCACCCAAGCCGTGACGAGGAAGCCGACTACCGCCGAGATTAGGCCGGACAACAGGTTCGCCGGCAATATGAAGTGCAGGATCAGCTTGACGATGAAACTGGCGATGAAGCCGGCGATCACCGCGACGATCGCCTTGCCGTACGACGGCGTGAATTTTTCAACCAGCTTGGTCGCCAGCATCAGGATCAGCGCGCCGACCAGGATGCCGACGATGATCCAAGGCCACAGCACCGCCAGCCCGAATGCCGCTGCTGCCGCATATCCGTTATCCATGCAACGCCCTCGGCCGTTGGCCACCCCAAGCGCCGGTGGACGCGATCGCGGGATCATGCCGGGCGCCCCCGGGCCACGCAAGCCGGGGGCACCCGCACGGGCGGGCGCGCCGGTCCGGACTCGTTTTCATGCGCTGGCGTAAACTTTACGCGAGGGCACAACGATGCGCGACATCCATCAATGGTTCGGCAGCTATGCCGCCGACCACCAGAACCCGACCAATCGCGCGATCCACTGGGTGTGCGTGCCGACCATCATGTGGGCGGTGATCGCGGCGCTGTGGACGGCGCCGGGGATTGCGATGTGGATGAAGCCCGGATTCTGG
>JBOHYO010000255.1:0-2228 GCA_050737935.1 Rhodanobacteraceae bacterium | reverse complement strand
CACCAGAACGGCCATCCATGGCCTGACTTTCAACAAGAGCATGCTTCGAACGAGCGAACAAATGAGTGGAGAAAAGCGGGAGGCGCCGGCGCGGGATCAGGCCGACGCGGCAATGGACGCGCTGGCGCGCAGCAAGGCCGGGGCGCGCCGCACGGCGTGGATCATCGGCGCGATCGCTGCCGCGTTCTTCATCGCCAGCCTGGTGCAAGGGCACCTCGTCCACATCCCGAGCTGACATGCGAGCGACGAACCCACACCGCGGCGGACCTGCGGGACGCCACCACACCAGACCGCGGACAAGTCGTCCGTAGCCGAACACGATTTGACGAGCCCGATTACCGACCGGAACCTTGCCCATGAACCAACCCGATGCCAACGTCTACTACGTCCCGCACAAGAGCCACTGGCCGATCTTCATCACGCTCGGCATGTTCATGTTCATGGTCGGTGCGGCGACGTGGCTGAATGGCTACGACACGCCGGGCAAGATCGTGCTCGCGATCGGCGCCCTGACCATCATCGGCATGATGTTCGGATGGTTCGGCAACGTGATCGCAGAGTCGATCAAGGGTGTATTCAATCCGCAGGTCGATACCTCGTTCCGGATGGGCATGATGTGGTTCATCATGTCCGAAGTGTTCTTCTTCGCGGCATTCTTCGGCGGGCTGTTCTACATTCGGATGGGAGTCGTACCGCTGCTGAGCGGCTCGGAACACGGGGTGGGCCTGTTGAACGGCGGCCAACTGGCGACCAGCCAGTACCTGTGGCCGGGCTTCTCGGCCGCGTGGCCCACCAACGGTCCGGAAGCGATTGGCGGCTCGTTCCTCACCACCTCGCCGTGGGGCATCCCGCTGGTCAACACCCTGCTGCTGCTCTCCTCGAGCATCACCGTGACCATCGCCCATCACGCGCTGCGTGCGGACAAGCGCAAACGCCTGATCGGTTTCCTCGGCCTGACGATCGTGTTGGGCGCGCTGTTCCTGGCTGGTCAGGCAATCGAATACTGGGAATCCTACGTCCACTTCAACATGACGTTGCACAGCGGCATCTACGGTGCGACGTTCTACATCCTCACTGGTTTCCACTGCCTGCATGTCACGCTCGGCACCATCATGCTGTGCGTGATGTGGCTTCGCTGCGTGCGCGGCCATTTCACCCGCGAGAATCATTTCGGATTCGAGGCGGTGGCGTGGTACTGGCACTTCGTCGACGTGGTGTGGCTGTGCCTGTTCCTGTTTGTGTATATCTTGTAGCTTCTGCCGCGGGTCCATTTCATCTTCGTGCGGTTTGCTTGACACCGATCTCGAAATCCCTCTCCGGAAGGAGATGGATTTCATGCGGTTTGAAATGGTCTCTCGTTGAACCAGGGGACGGCCGCTCACGGCGAGGGGCTCGATGGAATGCGGAGCGTCACGATGGCTTTGGCTGGGCGCCTGCGCCCTGCTCGCCTGCGCAGGTCCTGTGCGAGCCGGCGGGTGCACGCTGGCCAAATACGGCACGCTGTCCATCGAGATGATCGGCGAACGGCCCACTACGCTCGTCAAGGTCAATGGTGCGGTTACGCGCTTTGCGATCGACACCGGCGCATTCTTCAGTTTCATGTCGCACGCCAATGCCGCTGCGCTCGGACTGAAGGTTTTCCCCGCGCCATTCGGGTTTCGCATGGGCGGGATCGGTGGCTCCGCCGCCGCGGAAATTGCCACGATCAAGGACCTCGGCATCCTCGATACGGATTTGCACAACGTCGATTTCGTGGTCGGCGGGTCGGACGCAGGCGAAGGATCGCTGGGCGCCAATCTGCTTGATTTCACGGATCTCGAAATCGACCTCGCGCACGGCAAGGTGACGCTGTTCAAGCCGGAGGGCTGCCGCAAATCGGCACTGGCTTATTGGGTCAAGCAAGGCGGAACCTACAACGTTGCCGATTTGCACCCTTCCGTCGATTTGAACGACCGACGCAGTTTCGTCGACGTGACGATCAACGGCAAGTCGGTTCGCGCCTTGCTGGACAGCGGCGCCGTCGCCACCCTGCTCGACCGGCGGGCTGCCGAACGCGTGGGCATCGATCTGCACGGACCGGGCGTGAAGGCGGGCGGCCGTATCGGTGGCCTCGGTGAAAAGACGTATCAGTCGTGGATCGTGCCCATCGACACGTTCTCGGTCGGCACCGAAACGATCCAGCACAGCGAGATGCTCGTGATGGACGGCAATTTCGGCGACGGTTCGAC
>JBOHYO010000254.1:0-2164 GCA_050737935.1 Rhodanobacteraceae bacterium | reverse complement strand
GTATTGCCCTTGCCCTTGGTGGTACCAAGCTGGAACTTGAAGCCCAGGTTGTTGGTGGCCTGCCAGTCCGCATCCAGGGTGAGGAACTGACTGGACTCGCTCTCACCCGGGCGCGAAATCATGTCGTAGATGCCCTGCGAGATATCGGACGCGCCGGGAAGGGTGGCACTGGTGAGGATGTTGTCTACGATGGTGCCGGTCACGGCCTGCTTGGGAAGCTGGTCGCGCGTGCGCAGCATGTAGTTGCGGTTGTAGTCGGTAGCATCCAGCTTGGAATAGAAAGCATCAAGGTTGAAGGTCAAGTTGTCGGTCGCTTTCCATTGCAAGTCGACCATTCCACCCTTGCGCTTGCGAATCTGGTTGAACAGCGCGGCGCCTTCGAGGTTGGGGTAGAACACCCCGGTGCTCGCACTGCCGGGTGTCGCAGGGCCGAGGCCCAACGACGTAGCTGCCGCCGACCCGGTCGGAATGTACGAGTAACCAAGTACTTCCTGGCCGTCACGCTGCAAGGCGCGCTCTTCGTAGAAAGCTTGGACCATCACGCCAAAAGTGTTGGAGGCGTTCTTCCAGTTGAGCAGGCCATTGAATTGCGGCTTGGTCGTACTCGGCAAGTCGGAGTACACGCCGCCCACACTGGCCTCGACCGAAAACGGCTTGCTGAAATCCAACGGCTTCCGCGTGATGATGTTGATCGTACCGGCCGCACCGCCTTCCAGCAGCCTGGCCTCCGGGGTCATGTGCACCACGACCTGATTGACGACTTCCGCAGGTAGCATCGCGTAACTGACGCTGCGGGTACCGCCACTTCCCAGGATGAACCAATCACCCGACCCGATCGAGTGACCGTTTACCGTGGTCAGTGTCAGCGATGGCGCGCTGCCGCGAATGCTGGCGCGATCGGCCTCGTCGAAGCCGCCTTCGGCGCCGGCAGCGTCGGCGATGTTCACGCCGGGCAACTGGGCGATGGTATCTGCCACATCCTTGGCTGGCAGCTTGCCGATGTCGATGGCGGACACCACCTCGACGTGCGAATTGGCCGCCTTCTTGGTTTCGAGCGACAACGCCTGCGCGGCGCGCACCCCGACCACCTGGACGGTTTCCAGTTGTTGGACGGTGTCTTTTTTCTTGGTTTGCGCGGAATCCGACTGCTGATCCGTTGCCGTTTGCGGCGGCTGCTGTTGATCGTTGGTTGTGGTCTGCCCCTGAGGCGAGTCCTGCGCCTGTGCCGCCGCCGCGAACAACAGCGCCGTGGCGATACTCGCCGAAAGCATGCTCTTGCGGAATTTCATGACGTACCCTCTCTCGCTCACGAAGTGATGGGTGCCATGGCACCCGCATTGGTTGTTTTTGTTTCCATCCGGTACCTATGCCGCCGTCCCGTCGTCCGCCGCACGGCGATGCGCGCTACCGGACAACCGCCGGTCGAGGTACCAGCGCGCCGCGCCCAGCACGCCATGCCGGCCGTGCTCGATCAGGCGCACCGGCACGCGCAACAGGAATTCGCGCATGCCGCCCTTGTCGACGAATCGATCGACGAAGCGGCTGTGCTGCAACAGCGTTTTGATCTCAGGCAGCACCCCGCCCGCGAGGTACACCCCGCCGTTCGCCATGAACGCCATCGCGAGGTCGCCGACGAATCCGCCGAGCACCGCGCAAAAGACGTCGACCGTCTCCACGGCGTCGACGTCGCTGCCGGCACAGGCCGCGACGGTAACGGCTTCCGGCGTACCCAGCCGCGGCGCTTCGCCGCGCAGCGCGCAAAGGGTGGAATACAGCGTCAGCAGCCCGGGGCCGGAAAGGATGCGTTCGTACGGCACGTAGCCGCCGTCGGGCGCCAGGCGCACCATCACCTCGCGTTCGCGCGCTGTGCCCGGCGCAAGATCCATCTGGCCGGCTTCGGTGGCGAGCACCTGCACGTTGCCCGCCCCCGGCAAGCGCACCGCCGCACCCAGCCCGGTTCCCGGGCCGACCACCAGCGCCGGACCCTCAACCTGGGCGTCGGGGCCGCACAGCAGCAGGCTGTCGGCATCCCTGACATCGTCGAGCGCGTACCCGAGTGCTTCGAAATCGTTCAGCAGCGCCACGTCGTCGAAGGCCAGCGTGTCGCGCAGCTCCGACAGGCTGACCCGCCAGGCAAGGTTGTCGTTGACGATGATGTCGTCGA
>JBOHYO010000253.1:0-6387 GCA_050737935.1 Rhodanobacteraceae bacterium | reverse complement strand
GTTCCATGGCGCGCGCTGTTGCACGGCGAAGTGGCGATCGAGCGGATCGACGTGAATGCGCCGCGGATGGACTTGGGCGAGCTCCAGTCGCTGTTCGCACGGCTGCCACGCCACGCCGGTGGCGGCGTGCCGCGTCTGCCGACAATCGCAACCGGAATACGCATGAGCCACGGTACGCTCACACACAACGGCTCGCCGCTACTGTTCGACTTCGGCCTCCAGACCGGCGCCCTGGCACCCGGCCAGGCATTCGGGCTGGATGCCTCGGCGCGTTCCGCGGGGGGGCGGCGGTTTGCCGTCCACGTGGACACCGTTCCTTCGGTGCCCCACGACGGCGCGATCGATTTCGAGCCGCTTCGGATCCATTTCACGGCAGATCCCGGCCCGGCGTTGCTCGTCGACGGACACGGAACCTGGCGTGGCGGCGAGGACCTGGCATTGCAGCTCAAGGGCGTACTGCACCACCGCGCACCGGCACCCGCCGGCAGCGCGTCCACCGCGGCGGCCACGGCGTCCGCCGCCAGCGCGGCCGCCACGCAAACCAGCCAGTCCGTCGGCGACGACGTCGCGATCGAACTGCGGCCTGCGCACGGCGGCCAACCCATGGCCGTGGCCCTCAAACTCGACGGCAGCGATGCGCACGCCGACGTGCGCCTGCAACCCACGGAATTCGGGGCATGGTGGAACCGGATGCTGGCGGCCACGCCGGGCCAGCCGCCCGCGCCGCTTCCGTTCGAAGGCACCGCACAGGTCCGGGAACTAGACCTCGGCTGGCTCAAGGCCACCGGCCTTCGCATGGACGCCACTTCCGGCGTGGCAACTGCATCCAGCGCGCCCACTGCGCCTGCGCCTGCCCCTGCGTCCACCACCGCAGGGGATCACTGAGCAATGGATGCGTTTGCCCGGCGCCTGCTCGAATGGTCTGACCGGCACGGCCGCCACGACCTCCCTTGGCAGGACACGCCCACAAACCGACGCACGCCGTATCGGGTCTGGATTTCCGAGGTGATGCTGCAACAGACCCGGGTCGCGACCGTAATCGCGTATTTCGAGCGCTTCGTCGCTGCGTTGCCGGACCTCCCCGCGCTCGCCGCCGCCAGCGAAGACCAGGTGTTGGCCTTGTGGTCGGGACTCGGTTACTACCGTCGCGCGCGCCACCTGCACGCTGCGGCAAAGACGTGCGTTGCCCGGCGCGGCGGCCGGCTGCCGCTCGATTTCGAGGCGCTGGCGGCGCTGCCCGGGATCGGCCGTTCGACGGCCGGTGCGATCCTCGCGCTCGGCGAGGGCCAGCGCCATGCCATCCTCGACGGCAACGTCAAACGCGTGCTCTGCCGCTACCACGGTGTCGAAGGCTGGCCGGGCGAACCTTCCGTCCAGAACATGCTCTGGAAGCATGCCGAGGCGCACACGCCGGAAGCCCGCCTCGCCGACTATACCCAGGCCATCATGGATCTCGGCGCGACCGTCTGCACGCGCAGCCGGCCGGACTGCGAACGCTGTCCGCAGCGACGCGGATGCCTCGCGTACAGGCAGGGCTCCACGGCAGCGTTGCCGACGCCACGACCGACGCGCGCGCTTCCGGAACGCGAAACGGTGTGGCTCGTGTTGCGCGATCTGCGCAATCGCGTGTTGCTCGAGCGCCGTCCGCCGCAGGGCGTGTGGCCGGGGTTGTGGAGCCTCCCTGAAGCGGCGAACCAGGACGACGCCCGGTTCGCCACTGGCCGGTATGCTGACGTCGACGATCGTGCCGGCGGCGCTCTGCCCCCGATACGCCACCAGTTCACGCACTTCGTGCTCCACGCCTCACCGATCGAGTGGCGCCGCGTCCGCATCCGCTGCGCAATCGCGGATGGCCCTGAGGTACGTTGGTGCGACACGGCCGACCTTGCCGGACTCGGAATCCCGGCTCCGGTCAGGAAGTTGCTGCTCGAGGTGGATCGCGACGCCGCGAACGCGCGAACCCCCCAAATGCCCGCGACCGCGGCTCCGCCCCAGGGTGATCGACCATGACCCGCATGGTGTTCTGTGAAAAGTCCCAGCGCGAGACCGAAGGTCTCGACCGGCCGCCTTGGCCCGGCGAGCTGGGTCGGAGGATCTACGAACACATCGGCAGGCAAGCCTGGCAGCAGTGGCTCGAACGCCAGACCATCCTGATCAACGAGAACCGCCTGTCGCTCGTCGATCCCGCCACGCGCAAGCTGCTGGCTACCGAGATGCAGCGATTCCTGTTCGGCGAGGACGATGCCGGCGGAGGAAACACTCCGGCATAGGGCGGACATCATCCGGGGCATCAACGATGGCGGCATTGCCCGCCCCCGCGAGAAACGCACTCAGCCGCCGGAGGTCGACCCGGCCTTCGCTTTCGCTGCGTCCTGCTTCATCTTCAATTCGTTCACCGGGGTAATCTTGACGACCTTGCACCGCTGGTGATCGAACGTGACGAAGTCGAAGTTGCGATAAAGCGTGTTGTTCTTCGCGGTCAGCCCGATGCCGTTCGCAAAGCCGAGGTTGTTGCAGGGGGTTTCAACCGTCAGCAGATACAGTTTGTTGACCCCGAACCAGATCCCTACGGTGTCCGGCGCGAGGTACTGGAAGCCGTTGATCTGAAAGTAGCGGACCTGGTCCACGGGCGCTTCGGCATAATGCTGATAGCGCGCCAGATCATGCGCCTCGCTGGCGGTTTGTTGCGCCCATCCGGGCAATGCGAGGGCACCGACCATGAGGCCCGCTGCGAACGCGGTCTTGCCGAATGTCTTCATCCTGATGCACATCGATCGCTGAGGAGGTTTTTTCACTATACTGCCGCCGCAGCGCATCGGCGGACGAGCCAATGCCGAGCGCCCGACGCCAGTGACAGGAGCTATCCGTCCGTGTCCCACAACCTGAGGACGAACGCAGGACCTGATCCTGCGCGTCCGCCCACGGCACCGCAACCGCGGCCGCTGGCATGGATCGCACGGCCGCTCTCGAAACTCTCCACCAGCCGCTTCAACCTGCGCGCCGGGTTGACCTGCGATGGCCTGGTCAGCGTGGTGCTGGTCGCTGCCGCGCTCTGGTACGGGCAGATCCGGATCACGGCCGCTGCGCTAACGATGCTCGCGGGCCTCACCGCGTTCACCTTCATCGAATATGCCGCGCATCGCTGGCTGTTCCACGGCCGCACCGGCCCATTCGAGGCCGGACACGACAACCACCACCTCAATCCGTGCGGCTACGACGCGCTGCCGTTCTTCCTGCCGCCCATGTTCATGTGCGCGCTGGCTGCGATCTTCGCGCTGGCGATCCCGGTGGGTTACGCGCTGCTGCTCGCCGGCGTCATCGCCGGCGGCTACGCGGCCTACGGGATGGCCCACGTCGTGATCCACGTGCGCCGCTTCAATAGTCCGCTGATGCGCCGCTGGGCGGGTTTCCACAACATCCACCACTACCACCCCGAAAGCAATTTCGGGGTGACCACGGGATTGTGGGACGTGCTGCTCGGCACCCGCTATCAGCGCAAGCCACGGCCGGCCCTGCGGCATCCCTGACGAGGGAAGCTTTTTGACGCGGATCGGCGCGGATCCCCGCGCAGATGGCTTCTTGATCCGTATTCATCCCCGTTGATCCGTGTCCGAACGCTGTCCCGCCTGGCGCCGACCAACCCTGGCCGCAGCAAGCTGCCACCGCACCGGCCGCAATCGTTTATCATTCTCATTCGCGTCGCCGTTCGGAGCCGCCATGGACCGCCGTGATTTCCTGAAGGCCGCCAGCCTGTCGGTGCTGGCTGCGGGGCTGGTTCCGGCCTCGGAGGCCTTTGCGAACGGCTTGGCATTGCCGGAATCAGCCGGGCCGGGCGCGGCCACGGGCGGCAAGGCCGACTACACGTTGCACATCGCGACTGGCGTGCTGGAACTCGCCTCCCAGCGGTTCGTGTCAACCACGCTTTACAACGGCGACTTTCCGGGTCCGCTGCTGCGGTTCACGGAGGGCCGGCAAACGGTCGTCGACATCTTCAACGACACCGACCTCGACGAGCAACTGCACTGGCACGGCCAATTTCTGCCGGACAGCGTCGACGGCGCCTACGAGGAACGCACGCCGCCGGTTCCCGCGCATGGCCACCGCCGTGAGTTGTTCACCCCCGCCCCGTCCGGGCTGCGTTTTTATCACACCCATGTGCGCGCGGGCGCCGATCTTTCGCGAGGCCTCTATACCGGCCAGGCCGGTCCCGTCTACATCGAGCCGCGGCATGATCCGGGCGCGTATGACCGCGAAGTGTTCCTGACCCTCAAGGAGTTCCAGCCGTACCTCACGCGCCTCGATGACGACACTCCTTTCATGGCGCCGGGTGGCATGGAAATTCCGCTGGTGACCATTGCGGCGCATTCGGATCCGAATGCCGGCAAGGTGCCGCCGGGCTACGAACTCGCGTATGGCGCGTCCGCCATCAACGGCAGGATGCTCGGGCACGGCGAACCGCTCCGCGTGAAGCGCGGCGAGCGCGTGCTGCTGCACGTCATCAATGCCAGCGCCACCGACAACCACAGCCTCGCGCTGCCCGGCCACGCCTTCAAGGTGGTCGCGCTGGACGGCAACCCGGTGCCGCACCCCGCCAAGGTGCCAGTGTTGTGGCTGGGCGCCGCCGAGCGCGTGTCGGCCATCGTCGAAATGGATCGTCCGGGCGTCTGGGTGCTCGGCGATGCCATCGATGCCAATCGCGAAAGCGGCATGGGTATCGTGGTCGAATACGCGGGCGCCACCGGCAAACCGCGCTGGCAGGCGCCGCCTGGATTCAATTGGGATTACCGGCTGTTTGCCGATCCGAAGCGCAAGCCCGTCGCGCCGGACGAAACCATCGACATGCTCATCACGGCCCGCCAGAGTGCGGCCGACGGGTTCGACCAGTACGCGATCAATGGCGTGCCGTATGACTGGAAGACGATGCCGGTGACCCGCAAGCTGAAGCTCGGCCGTCGCTACCGTTTGCGGTTTCGCAATGCCAGCGGCGACATCCATCCGCTGCACCTGCACCGCCACACTTTCGAACTCACGAGCCTGCACGGTCACGCGACCGCCGGCGTGATCAAGGATGTGGTGCTGGTGCCGCCGTTCCAGACCACCGAAGTCGATTTCACCGCCGACCTGCCCGGCCTCTCCCTGTTTCATTGCCACATGCAGCAACACATGGACTTCGGGTTCATGGCGCTATTCGAGACCGTCTGACCAAGCCCCCGTCATGACGCGGCCGGGGCCTGCGAACCGGTACACGTCGCGATTACATCCCGGCGCGTACCCTTTCGAGGCACAAACGTGCCAGCTACCGAACGGAGGCAATCATGAAAATCTTGAAGACGACGCTCCTGGTGGGCTTGACCGGCGCGATGGCGACCGGCCTCGCACTCGCGGCCTCGGCGCCGGGCAATGGGAGCCAGGAAATCAGCACCGCCCATGCCCATGCGCTGTTGGCCAAGTCCGCGACCACAGTCGCGATGTCGCAAACCCACCTGCACCATGTGATCAATTGCCTGGTTGGCCCGAATGGAACCGGTTTCGATGCAGCGGCCGGCAACCCGTGCAAGGGCCAGGGCAACGGCGCAATCCCGGATTCGGCAGCCGACTCCACGTTGCACGGCAAGCTGCAAAGCGCATTGAGTGATGCGCAGGCCGGCTTGAAAGCGGACTCGCTGACGGCCGTGCAGAGCGACGCCGGCAAGGCCGCAGTCACCCTGCAGGACGCATCGGGCGCTGGGGCCGCGGCCAGTTCATCCTGGTAGGCACGGACTGCGCGTCCGTTGCGGCGTGCGATGGCCCCTGACGTGGATCAGCATCGCTGACGAGGATGGGCGCGATACTGAGCAGTCCCACGGATTCGGTACATGTCCATGCGCAACCCGGGCGTTTCCAACAGCATCCTCGATGCCATCGGCGACACCCCGATGCTGGAGGTCGATGGTGTATTCGCCAAGTGCGAATTCCTGAACCCGTCGGGCTCGATCAAGGCACGCATCGCCAAATACATCATCGAACGCGCCGAGGCGACCGGCGCGATCAAGCCCGGCGACACGATTGTCGAGGCGACCAGCGGCAACACCGGCAACGCGTTCTCGATGGTGGCCGCGGTCAAGGGCTACCGGATGATCGTAGTGATGCCCGAAGGACTGTCCAGCGAACGCGTCGCAATCTCGCGCGCATTCGGCGCGGAAGTCCTGTTCTGCGGCACCTTCCACGTCAACGACGCACTGAAGCGTGCGCGCGAGCTGGGCCAGCAGCCGGGCTTCTTCTTTCCCGGCCAGTTCGAGTCGGAATGGAACGTGGACGAGAACCGCGAACTCCTCGGCCCGGAAATACTCGCCCAACTGCCGGACGGCCGGGTGCCGGACGCGTTCGTACACGGGGTCGGCACCGGTG
>JBOHYO010000252.1:0-3527 GCA_050737935.1 Rhodanobacteraceae bacterium | reverse complement strand
CGGTAGCGGAACTGGATGTAATGCGCGTTCGTCGGCAACGCCACGGTTTTGGTTTGCCAGCCGTCGCTGGAACCCGTCAGCAAACCGAGTACCTGCCAGTGGACGCCATCCGGCGATGCCTCGATGCTGCCGTAATCGTCGCCGTCTTGCAGGCGATACCAGGTCTGGAAGGACAGCGTGGCGCCGGCGTGCGGTTCGACTGTCGCAGTCAAGGTCCGGTTCAGATAATCGCCATAGCCCGAAAACCATGCCGCGCCACCGTTGGACGACACAACAGGGATCGCATTTGCGATATCGGTATTGATCCGATGCAGGGCGGTGACGGACGACGGGCCGTGGCGGTTCGGGTGCACCCGATTGGTCAGCACGATGGTGACGATGTCGTTGCGGGTGTTGATGGTCAGCGCGGTGCCGGTGAAGCCTTCATGCCCCGACGTGTGTGGTCCCGCCAGCGCGCCCTGGTACCACGGTTGGTCGATCGACCAGCCAAGACCGATGGCATCGCCCGGGAATTTCTTGTTCCAATCAGTCAGGAGCAAATCGACCGCACGTTGCGAGAGGACGCGCGCGCCATCGTAGGTACCGCCATTCAACATCATCTGCCCGAACACGGCCAGGTCGCGGGCCGTGCTGAAGACCCCGGCGTGGCCGGCGACGCCTCCGAGGGCCCAGGCATTCTCGTCATCGACCTGGCCCCACAACATGCCGCGATGCGTCCACGGCTGGTATTCGCTCGACGCGATGCGCGGCTTCAGGCTCGCGGGCGGGTCGTACATCGTGTCGGTCATGTGCAGCGGCCCGGTGAGGTGCTTGCGGATGAACACATCCTCGCGTTCGCCGCTCAGGCGCTCGATCAATGCACCCAAGGTGATGAAGTTGATGTCGCTGTAAACGTAATGCGTGCCCGGAGGATGTTCCAGCGGCAATTGCAGCACGTAATCCATGCGATCCTTGCGTGAGCCGGAAATTTCGTACAGCGGCGTCGGCGGATCGGGACGGAACCCCGACGTATGCGTCAGCAGCTCGCGGATCGTGACGTCTTCCTTGCCATGAACGCCGAACCCCGGCAGGTATTTGGCGACCGGATCGTCGAGCTTGAACTTGCCTTCGTCCCACAATTGCATGATCGCTACTGCCGTGAACAGTTTGCTGACGGACGCCAGATCGAAGATTTCGTCTTTCTGCATCGGCCGCGGATCCGCGGCCAGCGCGTAATCACCGTTCTTGTAGAGCGACGCGTAACCGTAAGCCTTCCAAGTGGCGATGACACCGCGGCGTGCGACCAGCACGACCGCGCCCGGCGCCACCCGGCGCGCCAGCGCCCGGCTGACGGTGCCGTCGACGTCGTCCAGCGCCTGCGGAACCAGCCCTGCCTCGGCTGCCGAACCCTCGTGCAATACCGTCCCACACGGACAATCCGGTTGATTCCAGGCATAAGGCGCGGGCGGGTTGGCCGCCTTGGCAGCGGACACGCCGATCGAGACCAGCATCGCAGCCAAGACAACGGACATTCTTGCGCGAACCTGATTGCCTGCAATCATGCTTTTCGACCTCGTCGAATGTCTCGCTGTGAATGGACCCGCATCAATAATGGATCGCCTGGGTTTGCTGCCCCAAAACTTTCCATATTTGCGGGTCTTCGTAACCCAAGACCCACGCGGAAAATCCCCGGAATTGGTAGTGCTGGACCAGCTTCAGTTTTTCGGCAAACGAGCGTGCGTTTTCGATGAACAGCCAGTTGTAAACGCTGTTGGCGCCCGGCCAGTACGCATAGTCCACGCCCGCCGAAGCCATCCATTGCGGCTTGACCTGATAGCGATCGAGCAGGTTCTGCACCTCGCGATAAGTGATTTCGTCACGTGTCGGATGCGGCCCGCTCTTTTCGCTGTAGGCGGCATACCAATGATCCGAATACGTCGGAATGCCGAAGGAGACCTTGTGCGGATCGACCCCAAGCTGGATGAGATGGTCAGCCATCCGCTTCATCCATGGAATGCCGGCGACGGGGCCGGGGGGTGTCAATGACGTGTTCTGGTCATAGGACATGAATGACATGAAGTCACCGATCCCGGCCAACTTCTTGAGGTCAAACGCACCTTTCCAGTCTTCGTACAAGAACTTGCTGAATCCGGTGTTGTCGGATACCGGCACCGGTTCCTCCGACTTGACCACCGCCATCGAAATCTTGAACCCGTGAGCATGCATTGCCTTGGCGGCTTGGCGATAGAAGTCGGCGTAGGCGTCGCCGTCTGTCATGTGGACGTTCTCGAGATCGAACTGCCAGCCGTAATAGTGATAGTGCTCGGCGTCGTAGAGCATGATGTCGATTGCACGTGCCCGCGCCTTCGGGTCGTTCAGGAAGGCGTGAATACCGTCCTGATCGAAACTCGCGACGATCGGCATGACCATGACGTCGTTGGAAGCCGCGATTTGCAATACTCGTGGATCAACGCCCCCGTAGACCGTCCCGTATTTATCGACGTGATACGCAGCCGGCACGATGATCGAGATTTGTGCCGCGTGGTCCTTGAAACTCTGGAGAGCGTCCAACGTGTCCGTCATGTAGAAAAGATTTTCCGACTTGACGGATTGGGCAAAGGCACAGCTCGACGCAAGCACAAATCCGCAGCCGAGCAACAGGGCAAGACGAAAACGTTTCGGAACCATGTTGTTCATTTCTCGTCCCATGGCTTTATCGACCGGCAATCAAGGTCACGTGGCTGTTTATCGTTCCGGCTTCGGCGGCGATCGGCGAGCGAACACCGAAAATGCCGTTGCCGTTGATCGCCCCCACTACCACCGCCATGCCGGTCGCGATGCCGAGCTCGCGCGGCAGTCCGCGATGGCGCTGATGGTACGGTCATGATCGGGCATCGTACATGCCCACGGCGCGGTGTGGAGAGACGCGTCGAACACGACAGAGCGGGCGCGCGTGACTGCGTGCACGCACGTCGCAATGCCTGCCAGACTGCGGCCTTCAGGGGGTTTCACGCGTTGCCGCGCGGCACGAAACCATAACCCACAGCTATGTCGTGTGACTGTCTTTTCATTGGTGGTCTTTGCAGGCCAGTGAGTATGCTCGGCACCGTACCACGAGGGTCCACCCGGCGGCGGTCAGGGCCGTCAGGCCGGGTGCGATGCGGTACGACGTTTCGCATATCGCGCGCGATGCGATGAAGCAAACACGGTGGCTTCGCCAAGACCACTGCACTTGTGTTTCGCCAATTGGGGAGTACGTCTCATGAAGAGCAAGTCTCTGCGAACATCGCATCGCTCCACCGTCTTCCAACGCAAGGCGCTGGCATTGGCGATTGGCGGTTCAGTCGCGCTGGCTTTGGGTAACGGCGCATTCGCACAGGCCACCAGCGGCACCATTTACGGCACGGTTCCCGTGGTTTCCGGCGAGACCATCCAGATCACCGGCGGAGCGGGCTTCAATCGCACCATCACGGTGGGCCCGTCCGGAAAATATTCGGTCACCCTGCCCGTCGGAACCTACACGGTTTCCCTGCTGCAGGACGGCAAGG
>JBOHYO010000251.1:0-2985 GCA_050737935.1 Rhodanobacteraceae bacterium | reverse complement strand
GACAATCTGCATGCGCTGTACAAGGCGTTCGCTGCGGCGCGCAAGCGGCGCGGGACCATCGAGTTCGAGACCAGCGAGGTCGATTACCGGCTGGACGACAAGGGCGACGTGGTTTCGCTGGGCTCGCACGAACGCAACGACGCGCACAAGCTGATCGAGGAATGCATGATCGCCGCGAACGTCGAGGCGGCGAAGTTCCTGGCGAAGAAGAAGATCCCCGCGCCGTTCCGGGTACACGCGCCGCCGCCAGCGGAAAAGTACGAGGATCTCCTCGAGTTCCTGCGCGAATACAAGTTGAAATTGCCGCCGCTCGCCGAGGTGCAGCCGCGCGATTTCTCGGCGCTGCTGAAGCGCGTCGCCGATCGGCCCGATGCCGAGCTGTTCCGAAACGTGTTGCTGCGCTCGCAAAGTCTCGCCAGCTACCAGCCGGCCAACCACGGCCATTTCGGACTGGCGCTGGATGCCTACACGCATTTCACCTCGCCGATCCGGCGCTATCCGGATCTGTTGGTGCACCGCGCGATCCGCTACGCGCTGTCCGGTGGCAATCCCGCTGCGTACCTGTATACCGAGAGCAAGATGGCGACGATGGCGGCGCATTGCTCGCGCACCGAGCGTCGCGCGGAGGAAGCCGAGCGCGATGTCGACGACCGCTACAAGTGCGCATGGATGGAGCAGCACGTCGGCTCGGAGTTCGATGGCATCGTCACCGGCGTCACCTCGTTCGGATTGTTCGTCGAGTTGACCGAATCGAAGGTTTCCGGCCTGGTGCACATCACCCAGTTGCGCAACGACTACTATCAGTTCGACGCGCGTCGCCACGAACTCAAGGGCGAGCGCACCGGCGCGATATTCCGGCTTGGCGATGAAGTGCGGGTGCAGGTGCTGCGCGCGAGCATGGAGGACAGCAAGATCGATTTCCGGCTGGTACGCGATGAGCCGGGAACGCCCTTGCCCCGCGGGCGAGGGAAGGTGCCGAAGGCGGATGGGGGCCGGCGACGAACTCGATGAGTGTCGCCGTCATTCCGACGCCACGCAGCGGCGATCCGGAATCCAGCGTCGTTGCCCAGCACCGTAGGAAAGACACCGGATTCCGAGCTGCCCGCCAATTGGGCGGCCAGCCTCGGAATGACGAGGATGAAGTTGCGGAGCGCATCGTTGAGTAAGCGAATGGCATTCCCGTGAGCGAAACCTGGATCGTCGGGATCAACCCCGTCGCCGGCGCGCTCGCCAACGATCCGTCGCGGGTGCGCGAGGTCATGGTGGAGCAGGGCAGCCGCAATCCACGTCTCGCGGAACTCGCGGATGAGGCGAAACGACTGGGCATCCGCGTACACGCGCGTCCGCGCGCGATGCTCGACAAGGTCTCGGCACATGCGCGCCACCAGGGCATCGCGGCGAACTACGAGGTGCCCGCCGCGAAATCCGAGCATGAGCTGGTGGAATTACTGGGCGCCGCCGGCGAGGACGCGCTGTTCCTGGTGCTGGACGGCGTCACCGATCCGCACAACCTCGGCGCCTGCCTGCGCAGCGCCGCGGCGGCGGGCGCGACCGCGGTGATCGTGCCGAAGGACCGCGCGGTCGGTATCACGCCGGTGGTGCGGCGGTCATCCGCGGGTGCTGTGGACCGTGTGCCGCTGATCGAGGTCACCAATCTCGCGCGCAGCCTGCGCGACTTGAAGGACGCGGGCGTGTGGCTGACCGGACTCGCGGGGGAGGCGGAGGCTTCGCTCTACGATGTGGATCTGCGTGGCAAAGCCGCGCTGGTGATGGGCGGCGAAGGTGAGGGAATGCGGCGATTGACGCGCGAAGCGTGCGACCACCTGGCGCGGATCCCGATGCCCGGTGCAATGGAAAGCCTGAACGTGTCGGTCGCGACGGGTATCGCACTGTTCGAAGCGGTGCGTCAACGAAGGGGCGGAACATGAGCGTAAGCATTCAATTCCATTGGCCGACCATCGTTGGCCTCGCCGGCATGGTGGTGACGCTGCTGGCGTACCTCCTGTTGCAGTTGCGCAAGCTGCACGGCAATGGCGCGGTCTATCAATTGATGAATGCCTTCGGCTCCGCGGCGATCATCGTGTCGCTGATCTACGCCTTCAATCTCTCCGCGATGGTGCTTGAAATCGCGTGGCTGGCGATCAGCATTTACGGGTTCGTGCTTGGCCTGCGTCGCGGGCCCGCGACGCAGCGCTGAACGGCCCGGTTGCGATGGACCCGAGGTACCGGCGGATCTACGCCGCGATCGCTGCGATCCCCGCAGGGCGCGTCGCGAGTTACGGCCAGATCGCGGCGCGCGCGGGATTGCCGGGCCGCGCGCGGCTGGTCGGCACCGCGCTGCGCGAGACGCCGGACGAGCTTGAGTTGCCATGGCACCGGGTGCTGCACTCCGACGGCACCATCGCGCTGCCACGCGGCAGCCGCGGGTTCCGCGAGCAGTCCCGGCGCCTGCGCGCCGAAGGCGTGGACGTGCGCGGTGGTCGCGTGCCGATGCGCGCGTTCGGCCTCGACCACGATCTCGACCGGGCCTTGTGGAGCCTTCACTGAGCGCGGAGTGCTCCACTGAAATTCCCGTTCGTCCCGAGCGTAGGCACGGAGCGCCGAAGTCGAAGGACACAACGGCAAGGCGCTTCGACTTCGCGGCCCGAAGGCCGCTACGCTCCGCGCGAACGGATATCCGGGGGTTCGGGGTGAGGTACTACCGTCAGGCGCGAATGCTTGACGGTTTGCGCGGTGGCCGGTCTAATACGCGGTTCGTGATCGCTGTCCGCGCAATGCGGGTATCCACGCGGTTGCTCCGGCTTGGCCAGGTAGCTCAGTTGGTAGAGCAGAGGACTGAAAATCCTCGTGTCGGTGGTTCGATTCCGCCCCTGGCCACCATTCTGTCTTTGTTCGTTTAGCCAAGTGGCTTCGACCAGCTTTGTGGCTGGAACCGAACCACGGTGGTTCGATAACTCGCGCCGTTCATGGCGCTCGTCCTCCGGG
>JBOHYO010000250.1:0-3815 GCA_050737935.1 Rhodanobacteraceae bacterium | reverse complement strand
ATTACCGAGCCACGGCAGGCGGAAGAAATCCTGCAACGCGGCGATGCCGACGTGATCGAAATGGCGCGCGAATTCCTGCGCGATCCCTATTTCCCGCGACGTGCGGCACAGGAACTCGGCGAAGAGGTGCGCGTGCCGGAGCAATACGACCGTGCGTGGTGACGCATCCTCGTCGGGATCATGGGCGATCCGCCCGGGTCTTTGAGCAAGACCTGCCACGGGCGGCGCTGGGTCAATTCATCCCGATCTGGCCCTGCATGGACTTGAAGATCGCGGCGGTGTCGTAACCGACGCCGTCCTTGAAGACCAGCGGCATATGTTCGATGGCCGTGACGTCCTTCGCCGGAGCGCCGTCGATCACCACGAGGTCGGCACGCTTGCCGACCGCGAGCGAACCGATGTCCTTGTCGCGCCCTTCGAATTTCGCCGCGTTCAATGAAACGATCTCGATGGCTTGCGGGAAGCTGAAGCCGTCCGCCTGCACCAGTAATTCGATTTCGCGTTTGGAGGAGAAGCCGGGGATCACGCCGCCATAGCCGGTGGGATCGCTGCCGCCCATCAGCAGGCCGCCGGCCTCGACGAAGCGCTTTTCGAGCTTGGTCGCCTTCGTGAATTCCTCCTGCCTGATTTTCGCGCGTGCCGTGGGCATTGCCTGCACCATTTTCCAGGAGTTCTTGTACAGATCCTGCAGCGTCGGATTCAGCAACGCCAGCGCGGCCTTCGGGGTCTCGGGTCGACCCGGCACGAAGGTTTCGAATACGCCGAGGGTGGAGGTCAGCGCCACGTGTTTGTCGACGAGCAGCTTGATCAGCGACTTGACCTCAGGGGAATCCAGGTCCAGCGACGCAATGGACTCGTCGACGCCGCGGGGGCACTGGTCGGGCTGTTTGTCCTTGACGAAATCCGAGGCCACGAAGAATCCGTGCTCGAGGTTGTCGATGCCCAGGTTCGTGGCTTCGCGGAAGGTCACCGAACACAGGTGTCCGGTGACTTTGTCGTGGTGTGCGTGGGCGGCGTCGATCGCGGTCTTCAGTTCTGCGCGGGTGATGTGTTGGTAGGCCTTGAACGAGGTCACGCCCTGTTCGGCCCAGTAGTCGACCGTGCGCGTGGCGTCTGCCGGCCCGGTGAGGCGGGGCATATCCTCGGTGAACGATTCCACGCCGTTGAGGTAGGGGCCGGTCACGTCGATGTCCGGTCCGATGCGTTTGCCGGCGTTGATGTCATCGCGCACGTTCAAATCCGTGTACGGCATCATTGAGCCGGTGGTGCGGATGGTGGTTTCGCCGCCGGCGAGGTACAGCGGCGGGAAGCTGTACGGCATTGCGGTGGCGTAAAAAGCGGGGCTCGTCCGGGTCGTGTAGAACAGGTGTTCGTGCATCATCACGAAGCCCGGGAGCAGGGTCTTGCCGCTGGCGTCGATCACGGTTGCGCCGGCCGGGACCCTGGTGCTGGCGGCGGGACCGAGGGCCGTGATGCGGCCCTTGTCGATCACCAGCGTCTGGTCGTGTTTCGGCGCGGCGCCCGTACCATCGACGACGGTGGCGTGGGTGAAGGCGATGAGGGGTTGCTTGTAGGCGACCCAGTCCTTCGGATCGGCATGCGCGACCGATGCCGATGCAAGCAGCGCGACCAGCAAAACGAATGCACGTTTCACGACAGCCCCCTTCGCAATAGACGCCGGCCGCAACGCGCGACCGGCATTCGGATCAATCGCCGGGATGGTACACCCGTGCCGTGTGGTCCTTGAGCTGTTCCGGCCAGAAGTACACGGTGCGCAAATCGCCCGAGACGTAGCGCCCCGCCTGGTCGGTGAAGTGCGGCGACTTCGGGTCGCCGCTCTGGCCGCCGACGTGGATTGCGCGCGCGCTCACCTTGGGTCCGAAGTCAATCACCGCGACGAAGCTGTTGCCGCTGCGACCGTAATATTTGTTGGTGTTGGGCCAGCGATGCGCGTTGGACGCGGCCAGCGAACCCCAGCGCGACGCGGTGAACGGCACGGCGAGGCTGGGCTTCGCATCATCGAAATGCGGCTGGATCGAATCATCCAGCCGCTGGTAACGGTTGATCTCGCCCCACGGGACGCCCCAATAGCCGAAATCGTGTCGCAGGCGATCGACCGTGCCGGACAGCGCAGCGAGGCGCTGCTTCGGCGTAGCCTTTTCGGCGATGTAGTCGATTTCACGCAGGTCGGTGGTGTGAGCATCGAGCCCGCTGGCAATCGCCGCGTCGCTGACCTCGTTCCACAGCTTGTCGCCCCAGGTCACCGCAAGCGTGGTCGGGATCGAGGCGAGGCCCCAGCGGTCGTCCCAATTCCGCAATACCGCGATCGGACCGGCCAGCTTCTTCTTCAGGGGATCGTTTGCCGGCAGACCGTCGTAGTCCTTGACGAGGATCGGAATCAGCCGAGCGAACGCAGGCAAGTAGGAGTCGAAATCGTCGGTGATCAGTTTCGCCTTGGTGAAATCGTGCGCGTCCGTGAGCATCAGGGTCGCGTGGATGCCGCGCGCGTTCTCGCCGAACGAATCCATGTATTGCGGAAAATCCGCGCGCTTCGGGCTGTACTGCCCGGCGGCGGAGTAGGGCCAGTTGTTGCTGTTGAACACCCAACCGTTGGGCGGATCGATGCTGTTCGGCATGTCCTTGAGCGGCGTCATGCCCTGCCACGCGGTGGCCGGATTGCTGCCGTCCACGGGTTGCAGGTAGTCGAAGGCGTTGTCGCGCTTGGGAACGAACTGCGGCGCGAGGAACGCGATCTCGCCCTTGTCGTCGGCGAAGATCGTATTGTTGGACGAATTGGCCTTGAGCTCGGCAACCTTCCTGTAGCTCGCGAGGTCGGTGGCCTTGGTGCGCAGCCAGCTTTGTTCCAGCGCCGGGATCGGACGATTCATCAACGCTTCGGCGATCCACTTGCCGTTGTCGCTGCGCACGATCGGGCCGTGCTGGGTGAAGTACGCGGTGAAGGTGCGTTCGGCCATCGAGCCGTCGTCATTGCGGTAGCGGATCGTGATGTCGCGCGTCTTGACGGGCAGCAGTTGCTTGCCGAAATGGTAGAAATATTTTCCGTTCTTCTTCTCGATGGTTTCGGCGAACTCGTCCACCGCATCGACGCCGGTCGAGGTGTGCATCCAGCCGATGTGCTTGTTGAAACCCTGGTAGATGAAGAACTGGCCCCAGGTCGAGGCGCCGTAGGCATCGAGTCCTTCATCGCTCGACATCTGCGATTCGGTGCGGAAGTTGAAGGTGACGTGTGGGTTGATCAACAGCAATGCATGGCCGTCGGCGGAAAGCTTGGGCGCGATCGCGATGCCGTTGGAGCCGATCGGATCAACCCACGTCGGAGGTATCGTCTGCGCCAACGCGACGGTGGTCGCGGGATCGGCGCCGTAGAACTTCGCAAGGTCCGAAAGTTCGACGCGCTCGATGTCTCCGCCGATGCTGCCCTCGGTGAAGGACAGTGCCATCCACGGTTCGTAGTGCCGGATCACCGCGGGGCGCACGTCCGGATGGGTGGCCATGTACCAGTTCATGCCGTCCGCCCAGGCGTTCATCAACTTCTTCAACCATGCCGGACTCTTTGCGTAATCCTGTTTCAGGACGGCCGGGTCGATGAAAAGCTGGTAGCGCAGGTCGTTCCAGATCGCCGATTTGCCCTCGGCTTGCGCGGTCCAGCCGAGCGCGGTGAGGTAATTCATTTCGACGCGCTTGAAGTCATCCTCGCACTGCGCGTAGATCATCCCGAACACCGCGTCGGCGTCGGTTTTGCCATGGATGTGCGGGATGCCCCAATCGTCGCGGGTGATCGTGACGTTCTGAGC
>JBOHYO010000249.1:0-7015 GCA_050737935.1 Rhodanobacteraceae bacterium | reverse complement strand
GTCTCGCCCGAGGACAAGGCTACGGTGGTCGAGCGCCTGCAGCGGGAGGGATGCCGTGTCGCGATGGCGGGCGATGGCATCAACGACGCGCCGGCGCTGGCCGCCGCGGATGTCGGCATTGCGATGGGCACCGGAACCGACGTCGCGATGGAGAGCGCGCAGGTGACGCTGGTGCGAGGCGAACTGTCCGCGATCGCGCGCGCCCGCGCGTTGTCGCAGGCCACGGTGCGCAACATCCACCAGAACCTGTTCTTCGCGTTCGTCTACAACGCCGTCGGCATTCCGATTGCAGCGGGTGTGTTGTATCCGTGGTTCGGGATCGCGCTGTCGCCGATGATCGCGGCGCTGGCAATGAGTCTCTCGTCGGTGTCGGTCGTATCGAACGCGCTGCGCTTGCGCCGGATGCGGATCGCCGACGATCCCGGCGGGCACGATAGTGCGCCGAGATGAGGAGGCGCGTGACGCGCAGGTCGTGTGGTCAGCGCGCGAAGAGCGGCTTGTTCAACCGCGCGATCAGGCGTTCGCGTCGCGACAGGGCGGTTGCCTTGCGCGAAGATTTTTTCACCGAAGACGCGTCGAGCCGGCCTCCTGCGTAGCTCGCGTTGATGTAGTCGACGACTTCCTCGTTCGGCATGCCCGAGCTCGTGACCACCTCGTCCACGGTCACCGCGTCCTCCAGCATTTCCTTGGCGATGCGGAAGTGCTTGGGGAATTCGCGCTCGGTCTCCGGCCAATACGACAGCCTGTAGCGCCCGGCGCGGTGCAACTCGCGGCCGAGGATGCCCGGGGTTGCGATCAGGCCGGCGTACCAGCGAAGGCGCGGCAGCGGTTGTGCCGCATGGCAGGCGCGAATCGCCTTCATTGCTTCGGAATACACCGGTATCCACGCGGACGCGGGCTGTTGCAGCAGTATCGCGAGTGGTTTCAGCGAGGTCGATTCGAAGTAGTAGGCATCCTGCAGGGGATCGACCACGAGTTCGGCGCCATCCGCGCCGACCAGCTTGCGCGCGGCAGAAATCGTTCCCAATGCCAGTGCCTCGGCCGCATTGACGGGGCCGATGTCCCCCGCGTCCACCAGCGCCGCGGGTGCCGGATCTTCGACGATCGCCACCTCGTCGCTGCCGAGAGACGCCTGGTCGCTCTTGCCCGACAGCCAGCTCTCGAGTCCTGCCGCCGTGGTGCGGGACGAAGGCGTGCCGGCAATGTTCGGATCCAATGTCATGTCGTGGTCATCTTGTTGCATGTCGGTAGCGCTCCCGAATCCCACGTTGCTGCCGCCGGACTCGGAATGGACGCGTTTCCGGATGATCATTGCAATCTCGGTGCCAGTGTAGGCACTGTCGCGGGCCGAAGTGCGCCCCAAGGCGCACAAAGTCGTAAACAATAGTTACAGACGACTGCTGGACCCCGGCACGGTGGATGCCGGGGACCGCACTCAGACCGGCAGCGGTTCGCGCGGCTGCCGCGCCTGCAGCGCCCACAACGCCGCATAGCGCCCGCCGATCGCGAGCAGCTCGACGTGGGTGCCGCGCTCCACGACCCGCCCGCGATCGAGCACCAGGATTTCGTCGGCATCGACGATGGTGGAGAGGCGGTGGGCGACGATCAGCGTCGTGCGGCCACGCGCGACCTCCGCGAGCTCGGCCTGGATGATCTTTTCGGTGCGGGTATCGAGCGCGCTGGTCGCTTCGTCGAACACGAGGATGCACGGATTCTTGAGCAGTGCCCGGGCGATCGCGACCCGCTGCTTTTCGCCGCCGGAGAGCTTCAATCCGCGTTCACCGACGGTGCTCTCGTAGCCTTGTGGAAGACTCATCACGAAGTCGTGGATGTGCGCCGCGCGCGCGGCGGCTTCCACTTCGGCGCGGCTGGCGCTGGTACGGCCGTAGGCGATGTTGTAGTAGATGGTGTCGTTGAAGAGCACGGTGTCCTGCGGCACGATCCCGATCGCCGCCCGCAGGGATTCCTGCGCCACGTCGCAGATGTCCTGGCCGTCGATGGTGATCCGCCCCCCGCTCACGTCGTAGAACCGGAACAGCAGGCGCGACAGCGTCGATTTGCCCGCTCCGGTTTCGCCGACCACGGCGAGGGTCTTGCCGGGGGGAATCCGGAAGTCGATGTCGTCGAGGATCGGCCTGTCCGGGTTGTAGCGAAAAGACACGTGCTCGAAACGCACCTCGCCGCCGTGCGTTGCGAGTGGCTTCGCCCCGGCCGCGTCGCGCACTTCGGCGTGCTCGTCCAGCAGGCCGAACATGTTCTCCATGTCGATCACGCCCTGCTTGATCTGGCGCCAGGTGAAGCCGAGCATGTTGAGCGGAATCGCGAGCTGCAGCAACCAGCCGTTGACCATCACGATGTCGCCGACCGAAAGGCGGCCTGCGACGACCCCCATCGCCGCCATCGCCATCAGCACGGTCAGGCCGATGGCAATCACCAGCGCCTGCGCGCCGCTCAATACCGCGAGCGACGATTCGGTCTTGACCGCCGCGTCCTCGTACCGTTGCAGGTCCGCGTCGTAGCGCCTGGCCTCGAATTCCTCGTTGCCGAAGTACTTGACCGTCTCGTAGTTGAGCAGGCTGTCCACCGCACGCGCGTTGGCGAGGCTCTCGGCCTCGTTCATCGCCCGCACGCCCGCCGTGCGCCATTCGGTGATCCAGATGGTCGCGGCGATGTAGAGCAGCATGGTCACCAGCGTCACCACCGCGTAACGCCAGTCGAACTGGCGCAGCAGCAGCACGATCACCACGACGATTTCGAACAGGGTCGGGATGATGTTGAACACCACCCAGCCCAGCAGGTTGTACACGCCGCGGGTGCCCCGCGAGATGTCGCGGCCGATCCCGCCGGTGTGGCGATCCAGATGAAAGCGCAACGAGAGCTGGTGCAGGTGGCGGAACGCGTCCAGCCCCGATGCGCGCATCGCGCGTTGGCTGACCCGTTCGAATACCGTGTCGCGCAGTTGCCCGAACAGCGAACCAATCAGGCGCAGGAGGCCGTACAGGGCAATCATCGCAATCGGCACCGTGAGCATCGCGATGCGCGGGTCGAGCTGGTCCACGATGTGCTTGAAAGCGACAGGGACGCCGACGGTGGCGATCTTGGCGATCACCAGCAGGGTCGCCGCTGCCAGCATCCTGCCCGGGAAGCGGCGCACGTACGGCCAGAGCATCACGAGCGCGCGACGTTCGCGCGCCGGCTTGTGGTCGGTTTGGTTCATCGCACGATCATGGGGGCGGCAAGTCTTGGCTTCCAGCCTTCCCACAAAAGCATCTGACACGGATAAACGCGGATGTACGCGGATGGTGTCCAAGCAAATCCGCACCGATCCGTGTCAATCCGTGTCAAAAGCTCTTTGTCGTAACCACCAAGCGCGGTCGCAATTACAATCGCAGTCCTTGTCCGACCACCTGCCAACAATGACCTTCCGCACCCGCTTCGCGCCCAGCCCAACCGGCTACCTGCACATCGGCGGCGCGCGTACCGCGCTGTATTGCTGGCTGGAGGCGCGCCATCGCGGCGGGCAGTTCGTCCTGCGGATCGAGGATACCGACCGCGAACGTTCCACCGACGCCGCGGTGCAGGCGATCCTGGACGGGCTGCACTGGCTGGGTCTGGATCCCGACGAAGGTCCCCTCTACCAGACGCAGCGGATGGATCGCTATCGCGAAGTCGCGCAGCAGTTGCACGATGCCGGCAAGGCCTATTGGGCATACGAGTCGACGGACGAACTCGACGCGATGCGCGCCGCGTTGAAGGAGCGCGGCGAGAAGCCGCGCTACGACGGCCGCGCGCGCGACCAGCACCTGCCGTACCGTGACGATCCGAACCGCGTGTTGCGGTTCAAGAGTCCGCAATCGGGCACGGTGGTTTTCGAGGACAGGATCAAGGGTCGCATCGAGTGGGCCAACGCGGAACTCGACGACCTGGTGCTGCTTCGTTCGGACGGTTTCCCCACCTACAACTTCGCGGTGGTGGTGGACGACATCGACATGGGCATCACCGAGGTCATCCGCGGCGACGACCACGTCAACAACACCCCGCGCCAGATCAACCTCTATGAGGCGCTGGGCGCGACGCCACCGGTCTTCGCACATCTGCCGATGATCCTCGGGCCGGATGGCCAGAAGCTCTCCAAGCGGCATGGTGCGGTCGGGGTAATGCAGTACCGCGAGGACGGCTACCTGCCGCACGCGCTACTCAACTACCTGGTGCGGCTTGGTTGGTCGCATGGCGACCAGGAGATCTTCTCGATCGAGGAAATGGTCGACCTGTTCGATGTTTCCAGCGTCCACCATTCCGCGGCGCGCTTCGACTTTGCCAAGCTCGGCTGGCTCAACCAGCACTACCTCAAGGCGGACAACCCGCTGAATGTCGCGCGCGAACTTGCCTGGCATCTGAACCGGATCGGGGTCGATCCTTCCGCGGGCGGGCCCTGTCCGGTAGACGTCGTTGTGGCGTTGCGCGATCGCGTGCAGACCCTGAAGGCAATGGCCGAGCAGGCGCGGATCTGGTATGCCCCGATCGATGCATGGGACGAAAAGGCGGTGGCCAAACACCTGCGCGCCGATGGCGCCGCGGAGGTGCTGCGTGCGATGCATGCGAAGCTGGCGGATCTGGACCCGTGGTCGGCCGACGCCATTCACGCACTGGTTGCAGAACTCGCGAACGAACGCGGCGTCGGCATGGGCAAGGTCGCGCAGCCGCTGCGGGTCGCGATGACCGGCACCCAGGTTTCGCCGTCGATCGAGCAGACCGTGTATCTCGCGGGACGGGACGTCGCGTTGAAGCGCATCGATGATGCGATTGCGCGAGCAACGCAATAGCTTCTCATCTCGTCATCCCGGCGAAGGCCGGGATCCACTTTGTGGTTACTTTCAGAAGAAGAATCAACATGGATTCCAGGTTCCGTCTGCGGTGAAGCTGCAGACGGCCCCGGAATGACGACCTGGTTGTTATGCTCTTCCGAGTCCCGAGTCCCGAGTCCCGAGTCCCGAGTCCCGAATGAACGCATTGCTGCAAAAGCTGCTGCAAGGCGTCGATCCGAACGCGCCCGGCGCGTTCTGGGCGCTGCTGCACAACATGCTGGCGCTGGTTCCATGGTGGCCGCTGATCTGGTTCACCGTGGGCTGCGCGGTGGTCGGTGCGGCGATTGGCTGGTGGCGCGGCAGGATCGGTTTGGGCGTTGCTTTGGGCCTGGTCGTCGGGCCCATCGCGTGGATTGCGCTGTGGGCCCTGCCGCCGGGACGGTACGGACCCGCGCGACGGCGCGTGGACCGGCGGACGCTGGCAGGACGTGTCCCGCCATGAGTTGCGCACGGTGGCGCCGGTCTCCGCGACGCTTGCCTTTTCGAGCCTGTGGCCTGACATAGACCATGTCGGCGCTCTCCGCACGGGCGCTAGAATGCAGCCATGACCACCGTCCCGAAAATCGTTCACCATCACCATCATGAGCCCGCGGGCATCGTGCGCGAGGTGGAGCAGGAGTGCCGCGCGCGCGGGTTGCGCCTGACGCCCCTGCGGCGCGAGGTGCTGGTGCTGGTAGCCAAGGCGCGCAAGCCCGTGAAGGCTTACGATCTGCTGGAATCTCTCCGCGACAACCACGCCGGGGCCGCGCCGCCGACGGTGTACCGCGCCCTCGATTTCCTGCTCGAGAACGGCTTCATCCACAAGCTGGAATCGATCAACGCCTTCGTGTTCTGTCAGCATCCGGCCGAGGCCCACCAGGTGCCTTTCCTGATTTGCGACGTGTGTGAAAGCGCAACCGAGGTGTGCGATGAGGGCGCGATCGCGCACCTGATCGAAGGGCAGGCGCGCGACTTCGGCTTCCGCGCCAAGGCGCAGACGCTGGAAGTGCACGGCGTGTGCAAGGCCTGCGCCGCCGCCTGAAGCGTATCGATGGGCATGCGCTGGCCGCGGCCAGCACGACCTCGCAGTTGCGTGGATAACCGAAACGTTATAATATTCCATTCGAGGTCTGCTTTCGCGAGCGGCGTGTCGACTAGTTGCTCCCTGCAGCGGCCCCGGAAGACCGGTTCACGGACCGCTCGCTTTGCACGCGGCTGCGCCGGCGAACCGGATCACGGATCGAGAGGTGTCCTGGCACATGGACATGCAAGTCACCCAACCGTTTGTCGCCCCGGCCCGCCCGCAAGCGGAGCCACGCCATCTTTTCGCGGGCTTGGTCGATCGTGTCGGCGCCACCGCTTCGCTGCTGTGTGCGGTGCACTGCGCGTTGCTGCCGTTCGTGCTGGCGTTGCTGCCGCTGATCGGACTCGAGTTCCTGGCCGGTCACATGTTCGAACGCGTATTCGTGGGTTGTGCCGCCGCGCTGGCCAGCGCCAGTCTTGTGTTCGCATACCGCCGCCACCGCCGTCCGCAGGCGCTCTTCATCATGTTGCCCGGCATCGCGCTGTTGTTGTTCGGCGTCGCGGTGAATCTCGATGTTCACGTCGCGCTTCACACCGTCGCCGTGGTTTGCGGTGGCGTGTTGGTAGCGAGCGCGCACGTCACCAACCTCGTCCTGGCCCATCGTCATCACTCGGCCACCCACGCACACGCCGCGGCGCAGGTCGCGCTGGTGTCGAAGCGTCTTTGACAGCCGTCCGGACGAAGTGGCTGTTGTGAAGAGTCTGGCCAAGGAGGGCCGTTCTGGCGCTTCAGGCCTTGGGGTGACGGGAGTTGCGGGCAGATCCGGCAATGCGGCGATCAGGGAAGATCGCACAGTAATTGTGTAACGCGGGACAGTCTGTCTAGCCTGCGCGCATGGCGCATCTGCACTCCCACGACGATGGACATCACGCTCACGGGCGCCCGCCCGCCGGCAGCCGCGGCCGGCTGGCGATTGCGCTCGTACTGACCATCGCGATTTTGGTCGTGGAGGCGCTCGGCGGCTGGTGGTCGGGATCGCTCGCGTTGCTCGCCGACGCTGCGCACATGCTGGTCGATGCGGGGGCGCTGGGCCTGGCGTGGGCCGCCGCGGTGTTCGCGACGAGACCGGCCGATACGCGCCGCAGTT